>JBCBZX010000020.1:0-19332 GCA_039815105.1 Pseudomonadota bacterium | reverse complement strand
GGAGTCGTAGCCCATAATGTCTGGGAACAACATCCGCGCTATGGGCCGCATGTAGCGGTCCATAAGCCCACGATAAAAGGTCTGAAACTCGGGAGCAGCCAAATGTCCTTCGGAGCGGCTGTCCAACATCGCACCTCCACGATTGAGCGAGATGCCATAGGGTGGTCGCAAAGGAATATCCGCATCGGAGACCTTTGCGAGATAGTCCCTTAACGCAGCTAGCTTTTCAGGGTCAAAGAACTGTGCCTTGTAGACGCCGGGAAAAACTTCTTCCCAAAGCTCTTTAACCGCTCCCTCTTTACTGGGATCGGCCCAAGCCTGTTCCACAGCCAGCCGCAGGCGCGCGTCATATAGCGAACCGTCCAGCTTTGAACTCGCGTCCTTTTGTGTCGCTTCCCACTCGGCCCAGGCGGCCTCGAACAGATTGCGATTAGCGTTCCAAAAATGATGAACTGAGGGGTCGCGTGAGAGCATTGCTTCCCGCGAAGGTCGCTCGATGGCTCGTGCAAAATCCAGTGAAGTCTGGGTCATGGCTTTGTCTTTCGTCCGTTACAATTGTGAGGTGCGTGCGTTTGCTTTCACGCCACCCCAAGCTTGGCGATTGCGCCTTCGACGCCTTGCATAACCGCAGCACTGTGATCGGCGTCCAGCGCCGCGCGGTCGGGTTGGGCAAAGCGGCCACTGTCATTGTCGAAGTATTTTCCGTTCGCGTCTGCGAAGGAGGCCCCCAGTGCCGCTTCGCGCAGAATATCGGCGCCGATCCCCAGGTCGTTTCCAGCAACGCCAAAGCCTTCCTTGACCATTTTGGAGGCTAGTAGTGAGCCGGGGTTCACCGCGACGAACATCGGCCCGTTGGGGTGCACATTCGCCATTTCCCGCGTCCAAATGGTGATCGCAAGCTTGCTCTGGGCGTAAGCAGTCATATCATCGACACGCTTGGCACCGTCCAACACATCCATGTCCACGCGGGCCTGGGCCGCTGACGACAGGTTCACCACCCGCCCATCTTCTGGGATGATGTCCAGCAGGTCCTTGGTCAGCATGTAAGGAGCGAGCGTGTTGACCATGAAGCGGAGATCAAGGCCATCGGCTGTGGTCGTTTGGGGCGCCTTCAACACTCCTGCATTGTTGATCAGAACGTCCAGACGCCCGTGACGCTCGCGGACTTGATTGGCGAGGGATCGCACGTCGCTCGCGCTGGATAGGTCGGCGACGTAGCTTTCCGTAACACCGCCTATTTCATTGGCGGCTGAAGCCAGCTTCTCCTCGCTGCGACCGTGCAGCAAAACGGTGTGACCCTCCGCCGACAGCATTTTTGCGGTCAACAGGCCAATGCCGTCGGTTGAGCCGGTGATGAGGATTGTCTTGGACATATTGGTGTCTCCGATATGTGACTGGTCCAAGGAGGGCCGGTCATGTCTGAAGCGGGGTAAAGCAGAGCTAGTAGCGAACCAGGGTTCGGCTTTCGATGCTCTTGCGGATGATGTGGACGTTGGGATCTTCCACCATGTCCAGCGCACTGTGCGCTATGGATGGTCGCCCCCGATTGTCGAAGATGTTGAAGTAGGCGACTTCATCTGGGGTCATCTTCGATCGGTAGATCCACTCATGGTCAGGATTGGCCGCAAGACCCATGATCTCACCGTGCCGGTCAGGGTAAACCAAGTCGAGCAGGATCCAGTCTTCTTCGGCGACGCTCTCTGGCAAAATGAAGCCCAAAGGCGCCGAGTTGATTGGGGCGTCGAGAGGTCTCCAGACATTTACAAAGGCAAAATGTCCAGCGCTCCACTCACGGGCGGTCTTTTCCCCGAGAACGTCGATGATGCGTTGGTTTGCACCGCCTTCGCTGTAATCGCTGTGGACGTTTCGAGCCGGCTTACGGTCAGAATCCGGATCATCTGTGCGGATTGTGTGATCGAAAATGACGACTTCTTTTGCGTCGATTTCGGCCTTCAGCAATTTGCTCAATTCGGCGTCGTACGCTGACTGCCACCCTTCCTCTTCATGGAATGTCCTGACGTGAGTCGGGTGGTGAGCAAAGCCCACCGATTTGCCCTCGAAACTGGTACGGTTCGTTGCCGTTCGTTCGTCGGCAACCACCACTTGCATTGGTGCAAGCTCTGGTGAGATCAGGTTTCCAACAATCCCTCCGGCGTCGAGTTCAAACGCTTGGCGCTCGGGCTTGTGGACGTGGTAGTTTACCGATGCAGTCTGGCTCATAGCGGGCACTCGCATTTGGTTTGCTGATCCAAGTCGCTGAAGATATCATTCGTTTTGCGCTGATAAATGCGCCGAAATTGAATTCACTAATCGGATATTCGATATAATGGATACGAAGAGTCTGCGCCTGTTTGTGCTGGCCAGCGAGCTGTTGAACATCAGTAAAGCTGGTCGCGTTTTGGGAATGCCGCCGGCCGTGGCCAGCACCCGCCTCGCCAAACTTGAGCGATCCTTGGGGGTGGAACTGCTTCATCGCTCGACGCGCAAAGTGGTTCTGTCGCTCGAAGGAGAAGGATTTTTGCCCTACGCGCGAGAGATGATTGCCCAAGAAGAGGCTGGGCTAGCCGCGCTGGGGAAGGGCACCACGCGGGTCAAAGGCACGCTTCGTTTTGCGGCCCCGAGCACTTTCGCACAGATTTACATTGCACCTCTGCTAGCCCGTTTTATGGACGAACAACCTGATCTAACCCTCGATCTGCACCTCTCGGACGCTCAGTTTGATCTAATTGAAGGCAGTTATGATCTTGCGCTTCGGAACGCGAGTCTTGCGGATAGCAGTCTGACTGCACGCAAGCTTGCCGATGATACGCGCATATTGTGCGCAGCGCCTGACTATTTGAAAGAGTTTGGTACGCCTCGGCAGCCGAGCGAACTGGCCAAGCATCGTCTGATCGGGTTCCGCAATCTTGAACCGAAGAGCCTGCATTGTGCTGACGGCTCGTCCGGATGGTTTGATCCGAAACAGGCGGCCAAACGGCTGGTGCTGAACGATGGCCTGACGCAAAAACAAGCCACACTGGATGGCGCTGGCATCTCAATCAACTCGCTTTGGCTTGTGCATAGAGAGCTTGAGGCTGGGACATTGAAGCAGGTGCTCCCTGCATATGAGGTAGCTGATCCGCCGGCACTTTGGCTGATCTATCCGAAGAGCAATGTCGTGTCGGCCAAGGTCCGCGTCTTCATGGACTTTCTGCTTGAGAACATCGCGATGCCGCAGCCTTTGTAAAACAAGTCAACAAGTGAGAGCTCGCCGACAGGTTTCGCCGCAAGCGCGCAATGTCGAGACGTCTTTGAGGATTTACAACCCGCGTTAGAAATAGCTTCTAAACTGAAATTCAGCATGTTTTTCAACGCCTTGCTTCGCTAGTCAATAGGCGTGATGGCCGCTCAAACATTTTGCGCAAGTCTTTCTTGAGGCTGCCCTTGCAAGCGTTACCCATTTCAGATTAGCTTTCCGAAAGCGCTTTCGGTTTTGGAGAACGGGGGGCGTGAGGGAGGAAATTTTGTCAGAACGCATGAGCCTGAAGCAGCTGGCGAACCACCTTGGCTTGGCCGAGGGTACTGTCTCGCGCGCACTGAACGGCTATCCGGACATCAGTCTTCGCACGCGAGAACGCGTCCAGAATGCGGCTCGGGAGTTCGGCTACAAAGCGAATCCTCTCGCACGGCGGCTGGCAACTGGGGTGGCAGAAGCCGTCGCTTACCTGATGCCCCACAGTCAGTCGGCCATGTCAGAACCGTTCGTTTCACAGCTGCTGTCTGGGCTCGGCGATTCCCTGTCCGAACGCGGATGGGACCTACTGGTCGCGCAATCGGTTGCGGCGGAAGATGAGCCGGAGATGCTTTCTCGACTGATTTCGTCTGGGCGGGTCAGCGGCGTCGTCCTCTCCCGTCCAATGAAGAAAGACGCCCGGATCGAGGTGCTTCGACGCGCGAAGTTTCCCTTCATCGTCCACGGTCGGTCTAATGACTGTGCAGATTACGCCTGGTACGACGTCGACAGCAGGGCAGCCTTCGTTAAAGCGGTCGACCATCTGGTGGCAATGGGCCATTCGCGGATCGCCTTTATCGGCTCGCCAACCTATTTCAGCTTCGCTCAGGAACGCCTCGATGGTTACCGCGACGCAGTCCAGAGCAACGGCCTGTCTTTTGACCAAGAGTTGGTCCAGATCACTGAATTGAGCGATGATGGCGGCGAACGCGCTGCGGGCGATCTGCTGGACAGCGCCGACCCGCCTACCGCGTTCGTCTGCGTGACGGACACACAAGCAATCGGCGCGCTTGCCGCCATCCGCTCGCGGGGCATGGTGCCGGGGCAGCATGTGTCGGTGATTGGCTATGATGGTCTGCGGCTCGGTCGCCACACCAACCCGCCATTGACTACGCTCGCGCAGCCACAGTCCCATTCAGGTCGCCAATTGGGCGACATGCTGCTGGCCATCATCGATGGCGGCGATCCCAAGGAATTTCAGGAACTTCGAAGCGCGGAACTTCTGCGCCGAAAAAGTGACGGTCCTGTTTGGACCGCCAATAGCGACACCATGTTCATGCAACGGGAGGAAACGACATGAGAAAATGGTTTGGAATGGGTGCGGCCGCCGCGCTCTATGCATCTGCGTCAACATTCGCGATGGCCGACACCATCACGCTCTGGACAATCGAGGAGCAACCTGAGCGCCTGGCTGTGCAGGAGCAGATTGCCGCCGACTTCAAGGCGGCCACTGGCCATGAAGTGAACATCGTCCCCGTCACGGAGAAAGACATCGCGACCCGCACAACGGCCGCCTTCGGGGCCGGCGATCTGCCGGACGTACTGACCCACACTGTGCAGCACCTGCTGCCGTTCGCTTCAGCCGGCATCCTGGACAGCGGCGCTGCAACGGAAGTGGTGGAAGACCTGGGTATGGACACCTTCGCCACAGGCCCGCTGAACATGGCCAAAGCCAATGGCGAAATCGTTTCGGTCCCTTCCGACGGCTGGACGCAGCTGGTGGTCTATCGTTCGGACCTGTTCGAAGAGAACGGTCTGAACCCGCCCAAGACATTTGCCGATGTGACAGCTGCGGTCGAAGCTTTGCACAATCCGCCTGAGATGTATGGCTTCGTTGCCGCCACCAAGATTGACGAAACCTACATGATGCAGCTCCTCGAGCACATTTCGCTGGCGGCAGGCTATTCACCCGTAAACGCAGATGGTTCGATCAATGAAGACACCGAAGCGCTCAAGCAGGTGCTGACTTTCTACAAGACGATCGCCGACGCTTCCCCCGAAGGTGACCTTTATTGGAAGCAGTCCCGCGAACAATATTTGGCGGGCAATGCAGCGATGATCATCTGGTCGCCATCACTCCTCGATGAGCTCGGCGGTCTGCGCGACAGCGCGCCGGTCACGATCAATGATGATCCCACCTCCAAAGACCTCGCCGCCAACACCGGTTTCGTCACCGTGTTCTCGGGTGCCGACAATGCAGACGGTGCCGCCTATGCGGACGTCCGCTATCTTGGCATCACCAATGACGCCAACACGGAAGTTGCTCAGGAGTTCGTCAAATTTGTCGTCAGTGAGGGCTATGGCGACTGGTTGAGCATGGCTCCGGAAGGCAAATTTCCAGTGCGCAAAGCCTCCAGTGACGGTGCTGCGAACTACGAGCAGATCTGGTCGGGTCTCGACGTTGGCGTCGACCGCAAGGAGCCGCTGGCCAACATCTACCCCGAGAGCGTCATCAACGACATCGTTGCCGGCCTGTCCGTGGGTGACCGCTGGGGCGTTGCAGATGGTCAACTCGAGACCGCGTCCAAACTGGTCAACGGTCGGATCATGTCACAGGTGGTTCGCCAGTTCATCGACGGTGAGTTGAGCCTCGACGAGGCCGCCGACAAGATCGTCGACGGCCACAAAGGCCTTTAGGGCTTTTGACCATGTAAAAATCCCAAACGGGCGGCGAATCTGCCGCCCGTTTGTGGAGCTTATGATGACAGATTCAGTCGAAACATCACCCATCGGCCCGCCTCGACACAGCGGCGCATTGGCAAACCGTGAGAAGCGGCTTGCCTACACCATGCTGCTGCCAACATTTCTGATTGTTCTGGGCATCGTGCTCGGGCCGCTGCTGGCCAATTTCTGGATCAGTTTCAAACCCGTGCAGCTCGGCGATCTGCGTGCTGCTACCATGCTGGTGAACGAGCAACTGAGACCGCGCCCAGACGCGGCGGGCGACGAGGTTGTGCTGCGATACCGTATTCGCAACTCTTCTCAGAAGGAGCCGATCACAGAGGTCACGATGCGGGATACTATCCCTGCTGGCCTTCAAGTTACGCTGAATGATGATCGCTGCAGCCTTGATGGACGCGAGCTCTTCTGTGACTTTGGTGAGATCGGTGCAGGTGGTCGGTTCAATCTGGAATTTCCGACTGTCGTCTCGCAATTGTACCTCGACGCGGGCGAGCGTCCGCGCGACGTGGATGCCGCGTTCACAGGAATTGCAAACAATGTCCTGACGTCTTTCGAATTCACACTCGACAATTTCCGCAAGATTTTCTCGTCCGACGACTTTTGGAGCGTCCTTCGCGTATCGCTCTACTACACCGTGTTCGGCACCTTGGGGGCGCTGGTTCTTGGTCTTTTCGCCGCTCAGATCCTCAACACAGCATTTGCAGGGCGGAATGTTCTGCGCGGGCTGTTCCTGTTTCCCTACGTTGCGCCGGTGATCGCTGTCGCATTTGCATGGGTTCTGCTCCTAGACGCGGGACCGGGCGGAACTTTCAATGCAATGCTTCGCCAGATGGGCGCAACGGACGGGCCCATCAATTTCCTCGGTCAGCGACACATTCCCGTCTCGCTCCTTGGTATTGAGTTCAACTTCCCCATGGCGCTGACGACGGTGATCGCATTTGAGGCGTGGCGCTACTTCCCGCTCTCGTTTCTCTTCATTCTGGCGCGCATGCAGAGCATCTCGACGGACATGTATGAGGCGGCGGAAATCGACGGTGCAACTCCCCTCCAGCAATTCTGGTACCTGTCGTTGCCTCAGCTCCTTGGCATCCTGTCGGTCCTGTTCCTCCTGCGCTTCATCTGGACCTTCAACAAGTTCGACGACATTTTCCTTTTGACGGGCGGTGCAGCGGGCACGCGTACCTTGACGGTTGACGTGTACGAACAGGCATTTGCGGTTTCGAACCTTGGCGCGGGGGCAGCGGTGGCCGTGGTTGTGTTCTTTGTACTCCTGTTCTTCGCACTCATCTTCTTCAAATTCTCACCACAGGATGATGGCTGATGAAGGTGGGAACGGTAGATGTCAGTGCCATCGTCATCGGCGCCATTTGGGGCGCCGTCTGGATGATTGTCGGCGGCGTTGTCCTGATGCTGGTCAGTGGCTTGATCGTGCTGCCTGCCGTCGGGGCCGCAGCAATTGCGGGTGCGATCACTGGGCCGGCCTTCATCCGATTGGCCCCGTATAGCGACAAACGGTCCGTTCTTCTGGTTAGCGTCGGGGCCGCTGCGGCATTGCTTTCAATTTTCACTGTCCTGCGCCCATTTGGTGTGCCCCTCAGCGAAGGGACTGCTTATCAGTTGGCTGCGCTCATGGGCTGGGCGGGCCTCACCGGCCTGTCCATATCGCGCTGTTTAAACGGCTACGCACCTGGTTCCGAGAAGCGCTATCGAATGGAGGTACTTCTGCTGCGGGTCACGAAGGGCCTGGCATTTGTGTTTTTCACCATTCTCGTTGTTTTGCCGTTCTACGTCATGGTCATGACGAGCCTTAAATCGCAGCAGAGCCTGCTGGCGAACCCGCTCGATTTCTCCGTCGACCTCGGGCAAGGCGCAGCCAGCCTCTTCCGTTCCTACATCGAGCTCTTCACACAATACAATTTCGGCACGTTCCTGCTGAACACGGCGTTGGTATCCGTGTGCACGGTCTTCATCACGCTGATGTTCGCCATTCCCGGTGCATATGCCGTCGCGCGTTTGCGGTTTCCCGGGCAGGCATTTCTGTCCCGTTCGATCCTGCTCATCTACATGGTTCCGGCCATTGTTCTGGTCATCCCGCTCTATGCGGTCTTCTCCCAGGCGGGGCTTCGCAACAGCCTTGTTGGGCTTTTGATCGTTTACCCGGCGACCACAATACCGGTCGCCCTCTACATGCTACAGGGTTACTTTCGAGGATTGCCCTCCGAGCTTGAAGAGGCCGGCCTGATGGACGGGCTGTCACGGGTTGGCGTGATCGCGAAAATCACCATGCCACTGTCACTGCCTGCGCTCGCGTCGGTGGCACTCTACGTCTTCATGATCGCGTGGAACGAGTTCCTGTTTGCCTTCATGTTCCTTGACGATATCGAGATGTTCACGCTCTCCCGAGGTGTCGTCTCTCTAAACTCATCCGAGGTGCCGCGTCAGCACCTCATGGCAGGAGCCGTGATCGCCACGGTTCCGGTGCTCGCGCTCTTTCTTTGGTTCGAGCGATTTTTGGTGGCGGGCCTTACCGCTGGCAGTGTGAAAGGCTGAACATGAGCATCAATCTGGACCAGCAGGCTTTGGAAATTCTGCGCGTGAACGACAGGGGCGGGTACACCGTCCCTACCGCGCGTCTCTATCCATACCAGTGGAACTGGGATTCGGCCTTTGTGGCTCTAGGCTTTGCAACCTTCGATCGCGACCGGGCGTGGCGCGAGCTGCACCTGTTGATGGAGGGTCAGTGGGCCAATGGTATGGTTCCGCACATTCTTTTTCGCTCCAATGATCCCGACTATTTTCCTGGACCATCAGTTTGGCAGACTCCGGGGCCTGAGGCTGGAGGCGGCAAGATGCCTTCAGGCGGCATATCCCAGCCACCGGTGCTCGCATCGGTGGTTCGATGGCTCGTTGAGGAAGATGGGCGCGATGCGGACGCCGCAGCCCTCTTCGACAACATCATGTCATGGCACCGCTGGTTTCACACGGAGCGGGTGCCTGCAGGCTCGAACGTGCTGGCGACCACCCATCCTTGGGAAACGGGCCGCGACAATTGTCCTGATTGGGAGCCTGGACTTGCGCGTATGCAGGTGGACCCTCACCTCGAACCTTATCAACGCATGGATACAAGCCACGTTGATCCGTCCATGCGCCCGAGCCGCGAGCAGTACGATAAATTCGTCACAATGATTAAGTTTGGCCGGGATCATAGTTGGGACCAGAGGGCCATCACCAATCAAGGTCCTTTCCTGATGGCAGATCCGGGGCTGCACTTCATCCTGCTGAGGGCCGACCGCGACTTGCTGGCCCTTGCATATCGATTGGGGCGAACGGAATGCGTGGAGGAGATCGAAGGCTGGATCAAACGGGGCGTCTCGTCCACCGACCGTTTCTGGAACGAAGAAGTCGGTGGCTTCTGCGCTTACGACATCCGCTCCGGTGAGCGCTCGAACGGTTTCACCAGCGCGAGCGCCCTATGCTTCTACGCAGATGCTGGCACAGCCAAGCAAAGAGAACGCACTATCACCAATCTGCGGCGCATCGCGGACGAAGCAAAATTCATGGTGCCGAGCTGGGATCCCCACGCGCCGATGTTCGAACCGCAACGGTATTGGTGCGGGCCGGTCTGGCCGCAAATGAACCACATCATTTCGCGTGGCTTGGCCGAGCAGGGACAGGTCGAACTGGCCGAAAGGATCAGAACGGACTTGGCTGCACTCATACGCCAGTCCGGCTTCTACGAGTGCTTCAACCCAATCACGGGCGAAGGCTGTATCGGATCGAATTTCTCATGGACTGCAGCCATGTGGCTCTGCTGGGCATCGCCGCGCCGCGGTGCCATGGCTGCTTAAGGAGACGCACATGGGTTCCATTCAACTTCAGGGTGTTGAAAAGTGGTTCGGCGATCTTCAGGTCATCAAGGGCATCGACCTGAAGATTGCGGATGGCGAGTTTGTGATATTTGTCGGCCCATCAGGGTGCGGAAAATCGACCTTGCTGCGCATGATTGCCGGCCTCGAGGAGACGAGCAGAGGCAGCATCCTTCTTGATGGCAGTGACGTGACCGATCGGGTTCCCAGCGAGCGGGAACTGTCGATGGTGTTTCAATCCTACGCTCTATACCCGCACATGAGTGTGAAAGAGAATGTGGGTTTTGGATTGAAAACCGCCGGCGAGAACCGGGCGGAGATTGACAGAAAGGTCGCGCACGCTGCCGAAATTCTCGAGCTTGGACCGTATCTCGACCGCCGGCCCAAGGCCCTGTCGGGTGGGCAGCGGCAGCGGGTCGCCATCGGTCGCGCGATTGTGCGGGAACCAAAGGGCTTCTTGTTCGACGAGCCGCTGTCAAATCTCGACGCGGCGCTGCGTGTCCAGATGCGCTTCGAAATAGCCAAGCTGCACGACACCCTCAGCACCACCATGATCTACGTCACCCACGATCAGGTCGAGGCGATGACGTTGGCGGACAAGATCGTGGTGCTGAAGGATGGTCTCATCATGCAGGTGGGCACCCCGCGCGAACTGTATGAAGACCCGGATAATCTGTTCGTCGCGCAATTCATCGGCAGCCCAAAGATGAACGTCTTGCCATGCTCTGCGAACGGATCGGAGTTCGTCCTGGATGGACTGGCCGCGGGGCCCCATGGCCTCGCTTCGGATGCTGAAGAGGTGCGCTTCCTCGGCATCAGGCCAGAGCACATCAAACTGGGGGAGGCCTCTGGCGCTCAGTGCTCAGGAACTGTGGAGGTGGTCGAGTACCTGGGGGCAGACACCTTCCTATATGTCGATCTGGGGCCACTGGGAACGGTGACAGTTCGGGCTGGTGACGTTGGCCGCGAGGTGAAGGGCAAAAAGGTCCATCTTCACTTTGCGCAGGGCAGAACGCTCTTTTTCGGCTTGGACCAACGCCTTCGATAAGCGCGACCGTGGACCGCGTCAGGCAGCAGCGCCGCGCCCCGCTCGTCGCCCGAAGACCGCGCCCGAAGTTAGGCCGGATCCGCCCGGATAGCCCGCGTAGAAGACGCCGCCGACCAACTCTCCGCAAGCGTGGAGACCTGCGATGGGATTTCCATCTTCACGCAAGACGCGTCCGGCTTCATCCACCTTCAGACCGCCATAAGTGAAGGTGATCCCGCCGGTAACGGGGAAGGCGCGGAAAGGACCCTCGTCAAGCTTCTGTGCCCAATTGGATTTAGGCGGCGCCAAACCGTCAGTTCGTTTTCCGTCTAAGACGGTCGGATCAAACTCGGTTGTCTCGTCAACGGCGTCATTGAATTGCCGTAGGGTCTGAAGCGTGGCCTGAGCATCGACGCCCTCCATTTTGCCGACCAGTTCTTCCAGCGTGTCCGCTTCGACAAAATGCGCGTCGTGGAAGCGGTACTCGGGATAGAGTAAATCGAGTACCTTGGCATCGAACACCTGCCAGGCGAATTGACCCGGCTGTTCGAGGATCGCCGCGCCATATTGGGCGTAGGTGTAGTTCCGGAAATTGGCGCCCTCATCGACGAAGCGCTTGCCCTGGGCGTTCACCATGACGCCTAGGAAGTAGGAGATTTTGCGGTAGTTCTTTCGCTCGCCCGGTGGCAGCGAGAGGCCGCCATAGTCAGCCATATGCAGATCCATCGGAGTCGCGTGGCACCCGCCATAGGAGCCATAGCTCTGGGCTCCGAGGTCAAAAGCCATGCGAAGTCCGTCGCCCGTATTGTGGGGGGTACCGCGCACTTTGGCGCCTCGCCACGCTTCGCCCATCAGCTCAGCGCGCATCTCGTCATTGGCTTCGAACCCACCGGAGGCAAGGATGACCGCGTCAGCCATGATCTCTTCGTCTCCAACCAGAACACCTTTGACTTGGTCGTCCTCGACGATGAGGCCGGTGACTCCACTGCCGTAGCGAATCTGCCCTCCCAGCGCTTGAACGGCGGCCAGCTCCATATTGAAAAGCCCAACCCCTTCATTCTCTGCCGCAAGTGTGAGTCCGCCCCAGAATACGAAGCGACCGTCCTTCTCAAAGCTCTGGCGACTATATATCGGCTCGAACTTCACCTCGTGCGATGCAAGCCAGCGCATCGTCTCGTTCGAGTTTTCGATGAGAATTTGCTGCTCTGGCGACAGAGGCCGACCTTCATTGAAGCCCAGAAGATCTGCGCCGAATTTCTCAGCCGTATATGAACCGAAGTCGGTGACAGGAAGCCGAGGGTCGGACTGGTCGCGGACAAGCGGCAGAAGATCGTCTGCGCCGTCATAGACGAAGCGCATGGCACCAGCGGTGTATTTGGTGTTGCCACCGGCCAGTCCCTCATCGGCTTTCTCCAGCATGAGCACGTCCGCTCCGGCCTCCAGCGCTGCTATGGCCGCGCACATGGCTGCATTTCCGGTTCCTACAACGATCACCTTGTTTGCCATTGCGGCCTCCGATCAACTGTGTTTTGTATCCAATCGTATACAATTTAGGACTGGGTACTATGGCCAGGTCGGCTTCGCAAGACATCCCACAGGGTGAGACAGCCTATCAGGCGCTCTATGAGGCGGTTCGAGACGGCCGCTTTCGGCCTGGAGATCGCCTGCGAGAGGTAGAGGTTGCAGAGACTCTTGGTTTCTCCCGCACACCGGTTCGCGAGGCCATGCGGCGCCTCGAGGCCGATGGCATTGTGGAGCACAAGCCTAGGATCGGCGCCGTTGTGCGAACGCTCACGCACCCGGAAGTGGTGGAACTGTACGAAATGCGGATTGTCTTGGAGCGGACGGCCGCAGAAATGTCGGCACGCCACGCCAGTGGAGCCCAGATCGACACACTTGCCGAACTGAATGAGCAGATTGCCACTTGCGAGGCTGATGGCGACCGCGCCGCCGCCATCAACCAGCAGTTTCACCGCACGCTCTACAACGCCACCCGCAACCGGTTCCTGCTGAGCTCCGCCCGGGGTCTCAACAATGCGCTCATGCTGTTGGGACGAACCACACTCGAGGGAGAAAACCGCATCTCCACGGTGGTCGAGCAGCACGGTATGATCATTGAGGCGCTGCGCAAGCGCGATGAGACAGCGGCGGGAATGGCCGCTGAGGAACATCTCCAGACGTCGCTACGCCACCGGCTCAAGGGCATGCCGACATGACCGCTCTGCTTTCAGCCTTTGTTGTGGCGGGAAACGGCGTCGTCGTGTTTCACGTTCTTGGTCTTCCGCTGCCTTGGCTACTTGGACCGATCCTTGCGTGCCTGCTGGCAGCACTGCTGGGGGTCCCGATGGGTGGGATCAAGCCGCTCAACGATGCCATGCGAACCATATTGGGCGTGGCCGTGGGCGCAACGTTCACGAGCGCGATTCTTACCTCAATGGTTGGCATGTGGCCGACACTTATCCTCATTCCCCTCATGATCGGATGCATCGGCTTGATAGGCGTTCCTTACTTCAGTCGCCTTTGGGGGCTGGACGCGCCGACGGCCTATTACTCCGCAATGCCCGGCGGACTGCAGGACATGCTTCTCTTTGGCGAGGAAGCAGGTGGCAATGTGCGGGCCCTGTCGCTTATCCACGCCACGCGGGTGATGGTGATCGTGGTCTCGCTGCCCTTTATCCTCGACTGGTTCTGGGAGGTAGATCTGACCAACCCGCCGGGCGACCCGGCATCATCGATCCATCCCGCGCAATTGGCGCTCATGGTCTTCTGCAGCCTGGGCGGCTGGTGGGCAGCCAAACGCGTGGGCATGTTCGGCGCATCCATTCTCGGTCCACTTCTGTTTGCCGCTTTCTTTGCACTCGTGGGAGTTCTCCAGCATCGCCCTCCAGCGGAGGCCGTGTGGGCCGCGCAGTTCTTCATCGGCATGGGCGTTGGCACAAAATACGCTGGCGTCACGCTGCTTGAGGTTCGCAATTACGTGGCCGCTGCCCTCGGCTTTTGCGTCATTCTTCTGGTTCTGGCGTTCGTCTTTGCGGAGTTCGTGGTGCTGATGGAACTTGCTCCGCCCCTTGAGACGATCCTCTCTTTCGCGCCGGGCGGTCAGGCTGAGATGACGGTGTTGGCGCTGGTGGTGGGAGCTGACATGGCGTTCGTCGTCGCCCACCACGTGTTGAGAATCTTTACAGTCATTCTGGGTGCACCGCTGTTCGCCAAGCTGACAAAATGAGAGTGACCATGAATAGGAACGATCTTCTGAGGAGCATAGCCGCGGGTGGCCAGCTTCGTGTGTCCATCAACACTGGCAACCGTGCCCTTGTGCAGACCGATGGCGATGAGCTCTCTGGAGTCAGCCCAGCATTGGCGAAGCGCCTCGCCAACGAACTCGGCATTCCGATGCAGCCAGTGGTCTACAACGGTGCCGGACTGGCATCCGCAGATGTAGACAACAATACGTGGGACGTTGGATTTCTCGCCATCAACAAGAAGCGGGCCGAGAAGGCAAGTTTCACCAGACCCTATATCGTAATCGAAGCAACCTATGCGGTGAGGGCTCAGTCCAGTTTCTCAGAACTGAATGAGGTCGATCAGGATGGTGTGTCGGTCCTGACATCCATTGGCTCAGCCTATGACACCTACCTTCAGGCCAATCTCAAGCATGCGTCGTTGGAAAGGTTTGGAACGCCGGGAGAGAGCTTTGCCGCCTTTAGAGCAGGGCGTTGCGATGCCGTAGCGGGCATACGCGAGTCTCTGATGGCTCATCTGGGGGATGACCCAAATGTGCGTCTTCTTCCAGGGGCGCTGACCTCAGTCCAGCAGGCTATGGTCCTGCCCGGTACGGATAATCCTGCGATCCAAGCGCTTGATCAATTTGTCGCTCGAGCCATAGCCGATGGCTTCGTCGCCGCGCACACCGGTTCCGATTGATGGGCTTAAGCTAGGCGATGACCTCAGGGTTGATCATGTTGATCGGTTCACCGGAGGCGTAGGCGTTCACCTGGTCAAATATGTCCGAGAACTGCAGGTCGAACTCGTCTTCTGTAACGTACCCAATATGAGGTGTGGCAAGAACATTCGGCCTGGTGAGCAGAGGATGGGACGTATCGGTCAGTGGCTCCTCATCGAACACATCCACCGCCGCAAAGATGCGACCTCGGCCGACCTCCTCCTCCAGGGCGCCGGGCACGACCAGTCCAGAACGAGAAGTGTTCACAAACAGAGCACGTGGCTGCATGGCCGCAAAGTCCTCCGCCGTGATGATGCCTCGGGTGTCAGGCTTCAACCGCACGTGGACGCTGACAATGTCACTGGTTGCAAAGAAGGCTTCCCGCGACGGGGGAACAAGTTCACCATCCGCGAGCGCCCGCTCGCGGCTGGCCGGAGATGCCCACCATTGCACATTCATGCCGATGGCAAGGGCGTACTGCGCCACAGCCTTGGCGATGCGGCCATATCCGTAGAGACCCAACGTTCGCCCTCTCAATGTGCGCCCGACGCCCGATTGCCAGCCACCAGCTTTCAGTGAAGCCACCTGTTCGGGAATTTGGCGATAGCTGGCGAGGATCAATGCAAGCGTGTGTTCGGCAGCAGCATAAGAAGGAGTGCCAGCATGCATGTTTGAACAGAGAAGCACACGGTTCGCCGTACAAGCAGCAACATCCACGTGCGGATAGACGCTGCGCTGCGAAATGAGCTTCAGCTTTGGCAGCTGACCAAGCAGGTCGGCCCCGATAGATGTGCGCTCACGGAACAGAACCAGGGCTTCAGCCTCTCGAAGGCGAGCGGCAAGCTTCTCAGGGTCAGGCTCATGATCTGTCCAGACCGTGACCCCATGACCGTCAAGCTTGGCAAAGCAGGGAAGCGTCCGCAGCGTGTCGAACCAATCATCCAGAATGTGAACTTTCATGACGGACGATCTCCCCTAACTGCTTGCAACATCTGTAGCGCGTTGGTGGCGTGAGCACCAACGGCAGAGAGCCATGCGTGCTCAACATAGCTGCCTTGGAAAACAAATGCTTCTGGCCACCCATGCCAGGGACTAGTGTTGGCATGTGGAAGGAGAGACCCATGAACATTTGTTCCACCATGAAAACGATACGGGCTGCGCAAGCCGTAACAGCATCCGTTTCCCAGGGCAGAGCGCCTGATCGGCAAGCACTGAAAGTGTTGGGCCTCGAAGATATTCCGCCCCAGCGCTTCAAGCGCTGACTGCCTGAACAAAGCGTCAGTCGGCCAGGGGCAGCACCATCTGGATCGCTTTGCCAGCTGCAGTCCGCTTCAACTCCAGCCGACCGCCATGGGACTTCACTATATCCTTGGCCACCGACAGGCCCAACCCGGTTCCAGCCTGATTAGCGCTGCGTGTGTGGAACGGTTGCGTGAGTTCATCAAACTCATCCTCGCCCAGCGCTTCCCCATTATCGGCAACAGAAATGATGGCGGTTCGACCCTCGCGGGCCAACTCAATCCTGATCATGCCTGGGGCAGTGTGTCGAACCGCATTGTCTATGAGGTTTCTCACCGCTTCACCGATCAGAGCTTCGCTGCCCTGAACTGCGAGGGACCGTTTTTCAAGCTCGGCAGAAATGTCATGGCCGTGATCGAAGGCGATGGGGGCCATATCCGAAACAGCCTTGGTCAACATTGCCTGGACCTCAAACATGGGTTGGACAGAGCGGTCGAGCGTATAGGCCCTTGCACCTGACAGCATCTGATTGATCATCAATGCCGAGCTGTCGGCAACCGCAGCGATGCTCTCAAGAGCTTGACGTTCTTCACTTCGGGTTTTCTGATCAAGCGCCGCTTGAGCCTGTATCTTGATCGCAGCAACCGGGTTGCGAAGCTGATGCGCCGCGTCACCAATGAAACGTTCGCGATTGCGTTTGGAGCGGGCGACACGGGCAAAAAGGTCGTTCATCGAACCAACAATCCCCGCCAGTTCGTTCGGAACACGGCGCTGTATCTGAGTCAGATCCTGTGGCGAACGTTTCTCAATCGCGTCTTGTAAATCCTGGAGCGGGCGCAGCCCCCAGCTCACGGCGAACCAGACGATCGCGCCCGCAGCCAAAACGAGGAGCGACAAACGAGCGAGGGAAAGGGAAAACAATTGCAGGGTCAGAGCCTTACGCTGGTCGATGCGCTGCCAAGCGGTAATGGTCGTGACACCATTGAGCACACGATCCGACAGATCTCGCGCAAATTGCACGGCCCGAACAGGTGCACCCAAATGGGTTGCATCGTAAAAGACCGGCTCTGCCGTCACCCTTCCATCGCCGTCTGGTGGTTTTGGAAACCCGCTATAGCCTGTCACGAACGCGCCATTAGGTCCGCGCACATGATAGAAATAGCGGTCGCCCAACTGTTCAGTCAGGGCGTCCAAGGCCTCGTCTGCCAGCAACGTACCATCGGTGGCAACCACGCCCTCAAGGATTGCCAGCCCCGCCGCCAGCAGCGTTCTGTCGTTCAAGTCCTGGGAAGTTCGCTGGGCACTGAAGAAGGTCTCGAGCGACACGAGGCCAGCAACCAGCGTCAGTGGTATCAGCAGACCCAGGAAAAGTTTGGTGCGGATCGCCGTCAATCGGCTTCTCTGAGGCAGTAACCCAGACCCCGGATGGTACGAATCTCTGCTCCACTGCCCACGATACGTTTGCGAAGTCGGTGGACATAGAGCTCCACGGCAGCTTCTTCCGCTTCATCCCCGAGACCGTACAAATGCTCGAGCAGTTGGGCCTTCGAAAGGACCCGGTTCCGGTTCTGGATCAGAGCTTCCGCCAGAGCGTACTCCCGCCGTGGCAGATCCACCGGATCACCTCTGTGCGACAATGTTCGGGCGCCCACATCAAGCGCCAGCTCGCCCACTGTTATCACCGGTGTGAGTTGCTTTTCCGACCGCCGCAGCAATGCCCGGGCCCGGGCCTTCAGTTCTGCAATGTCGAAGGGCTTGGTGAGGTAGTCATCCGCACCCTTGTCCAAACCATCAATCCTGTCATCCACATCTCCCCGGGCGGATAGCAGAAGAACGGGCGTCTTGCTTCCACGGGCCCGCATTTCCGCCAGAACGTCGAGCCCAGATTTGGCAGGCAGGTTTATGTCGAGGACAAGAAGGTCGAACTCTTCACCCCGAAGAAAGTCGCTGGCTGATGCACCATCGCGCAGACAAACCACCCCGTGCCCGTCAGCTTCAAACGCTTTTGCAACGCCATCAGCCAGAGGGCGATTGTCCTCCACAATCGCGATACGCACAGCTGTTCCCCCATTCTTTCGCGTCTGAAAGCTAGACGAAAGTTTCGTAGGCGCAACTGTCGGAAAGACCTGTGGGAGGGAGGCCCGCAGGATCTTGGCGTGGCTGACGCGTGCGCCGTTTGCTACCTCCCATTGATTGAACGCACGTTCTGGGAGGAATTTGAATGCGTACGAAATCTCTTCTGTCGATCTTGGCAGCCGCCACCCTTACGCTGAGCGCAACCGTTTCGGCTCAGGCCGCTGGTCACGCCGTCGATATGTCTGGCAAAACCATCGAGTGGACAATTCCATTCTCTGAAACAGGCGGTTCGGCCAAATGGGCGAACTTCTTTGCGCCGCTTCTGTCCGAAGCTCTGCCGGGCAACCCGACTGTTGTCGTGAAGTTCATGCCAGGGGCTGGCTCCACCAAGGGTGCCAACTGGTTCCAGCAGCAGACGGACGGCGATGGAACCGTCATGTTCGGCTCCTCGGGCTCCACGCAGTTTCCATATCTCCTGGGCGATCCGCGCGTGAAGTATGAATACAATGACTGGAACCCGGTCATGGCATCCGGCACTGGCGGCGTCGTCTACCTGAACTCCGAGGCTGGTGCCAAGTTCGATGGCACGGCCAACATGCTGAAGGGTGAAACCTTCATCTATGGCAACCAGGGCGCCACGCGCCTTGATCTCGTGCCTGCTCTCGCATGGGACATGCTGGGCATGAATGTCGAACACGTGATGGGCATCAAAGGCCGTGGCGACGGGCGCAAAATGTTTGAATCCGGCGAAGCAACCATCGACTACCAGACGTCCTCTGGTTATCTGAAGGGTTCGCTTGAGCTTGTGAACGCTGGCAAAGCCGTGCCGATGATGACATGGGGCTCGCTGGATGCCGACGGCAACATCGTCCGCGATCCAACATTCCCGGAGATCGCGACCTTCAAAGAGGTTTGCGAAGCAACGGATGGATGTGAAACCTCCGGCCCGCAGTGGGATGCATGGAAAGCCTTCTTTGTGGCGGGTTTCCCAAGCCAGAAGATTGCCTTCCTTCCGGCCGGTACGGACCAGAAGGTGATCGATACGTTCGTCGAAGCTTTTGAGACGATCAAAGCCCGTTCGGACTTTGCCGAAATCTCCAAGGCTCGCCTGGGTGCCTACCCAATGTTCACGGGCGCCAGTGCTGAAACCGCTCTGGCCAACGCGACCACGGTTCCCGACGAGGCCAAGGCCTATGTCGTGAACTGGCTGAAGGAAGACTTCGGCGTT
>JBCBZX010000346.1:0-3133 GCA_039815105.1 Pseudomonadota bacterium | reverse complement strand
GCATTTGGCGTGAAGCCATGCGCTTCCGCCCCGCTCTGACCCAAACGAGCCAACACATTGGGCCATAGTTTGATATGGGCCCGATGGGAGCTCAGCAGCCTACCCAGGTCGCTGAAATGAAATTGGATGATCCCGAAGAGCGGGTTCGACGAGATGAATGGCCGGAACCGGCCGACCCCTACGGGGTAGTAAGGAACGAAGCAAGTATGAGCGATAACAACTCCGGTGACGACAAGCCCCTTAGCCTGGGCTCCCGCAAACCACTCGGTCTCAAGGGTGGCTCGGGGCAAGTGCGCCAGAATTTCTCGCGCGGTCGCAGCAACACGGTTGTGGTGGAAACAAAGAAGCGCCGCTTCAACAAGCCTGGCGACAATCCAACGCCAACCCCGACCCCTGCGCCACCAAAGCCTGAGACGCAGCGTGCCAAACCTGCCGATGTGGTGACACCAAAGGCAAAGCCAACCACCAAGCCCATGGTTCTCAACCGCTTGTCGGATGGCGAGATCGATGCACGCCGCCGTGCGCTGGAACTTGCCAAGTCTCGAGAGAGCGAGGATGAGCGCCGCGCCGAAGAAGAGGCAAAACGCCGGGCGGAGCGCGAAGCGCGCATTCTGGCCGAAAAGCAGGCCGCCGAGCAGGAGCGTCTTGAAGAAGAAAGACGCCTGGCCGAGCAAAAGGCGGCGGCGGAAGCTGAGGCAGCCGAGGCTGAAGCCCGTGCCGCCCGCGCAGAAGCTGGCAAAGCCGTGAGTAATCGTGGCAATGACGCGCCGGCCCCCAAGACGCTAACCCCTGTCACGCGCAAGAAAGAAGAGCCTGCAACACCGTCCAAGCCTAAGGGCGGTGATGATCGTCGCAAAACCAAACTCACCCTGACGAACGCCTTGGACGATAACGACCAGCGAGGCCGCTCCCTGGCCGCCATGCGCCGGCGCCAGCAAAAGCAGCGCCGCGCCAGCCAGTCCAGCGCGCCACGCGAAAAGGTGTCACGCGAAGTCACTCTGCCCGAAACCATTACGGTGCAGGAGTTGTCCCAGCGCATGTCTGAGCGCGGCGTGGATGTGATCAAGTTCATGATGAAACAGGGACAAATGATTACGCCCGGCGACATTATCGATGCCGACACCGCCGAGTTGATTGCTGAAGAGTTTGGCCACACCGTCAAGCGAGTTTCCGAAGCGGATGTGGAAACCGGTGTCTTCAATGTTGCTGACGACGAGGGTGATCTGCAGCCTCGCCCACCGGTGGTGACCATCATGGGCCACGTCGACCACGGCAAGACATCGCTTCTTGATGCCTATCGTAAAACCAACGTTGTGTCGGGCGAGGCTGGCGGTATCACCCAGCATATTGGCGCATACCAGGTGGAACGTGACGGCAAGAAGATCACGTTCCTCGACACGCCGGGCCACGAGGCATTCACATCCATGCGCGCCCGCGGTGCGCAAGCGACGGACGTTGCGATCCTCGTGGTGGCGGCAGATGATTCCGTGATGCCGCAAACCGTTGAGAGCATTAGTCATGCCAAGGCAGCCGAAGTGCCCATCATCGTGGCGATCAACAAGATGGATAAGCCGGCAGCCGACGCCAATAAGGTAAGAACCGAGTTGCTGCAGCACGAAGTGTTTGTCGAAAGCATGGGTGGTGAAGTGCTAGACGTGGAAGTGTCCGCACTCAAAGGCACAAATCTGGAAGAGTTGCTCGACCAGATCACGCTCCAGGCAGAGCTGCTTGAGTTGAAAGCCAATCCCGATCGAACTGCCGAAGGCATCGTTGTGGAAGCTCAACTCGACAAAGGTCGCGGTGCCGTCGCCACCGTGCTGGTGCAGACCGGCACGTTGAGAGTTGGTGACATCGTTGTAGCCGGCTCCGAATGGGGCAAGGTCCGCGCGATCATCAATGACCAGGGCTCTCAAATCAAACAAGCCGGTCCATCCATGCCGGTGGAAGTGCTTGGTCTGTCTGGCGCTCCGGGCGCGGGCGACCAGATGGCTGTTGTTCAGTCTGAAGCGCAAGCCCGTGAGATCACTGAGTATCGCACGCGCAAAGAGCGCGAATTGTCGATTGCCAGCCAGTCCGGTGCCCGTGGTTCGCTTGAGCAGATGATGACGCAGCTTCAGGACCAGAACACGGCAGAAGTGCCTGTGGTCCTGAAGGGTGACGTGCAAGGCTCCGTGGAAGCCATCAAGCAAGCGGTGGAAAAGCTGTCCACCGACGAGGTGAAAGCCAATGTGGTCCATGGTGCCGTTGGCGGCATCACCGAAAGCGACGTGGCTTTGGCTGCCGCTTCCAACGCGCCCATCATCGGCTTCAACGTCCGTGCCAACAAGCAGGCGCGAGATGCGGCGGCTGCCGCCGGCATCGAGATTCGCTATTACAATATCATCTATGATCTGGTGGATGATGTGAAAGCGGTGATGAGCGGCACGTTGGCCCCAGAACTGCGCGAGACATTCTTGGGCAATGCCGAGATTCTGGAAGTGTTCAACGTATCCAAGGTCGGCAAAGTGGCAGGTTGCCGTATCACCGATGGCAAAGTGGAGCGTGGTGCTGGCGTGCGCCTGATCCGCGACAATGTTGTGGTGCACGAAGGCAAGCTTTCGACGCTCAAGCGATTCAAGGACGAGGTGGCCGAGGTGCCGGTCGGTCAGGAGTGTGGCATGGCCTTCGAGAACTATCAGGACATGCGTCCCGGCGATGTGATCGAGTGCTACCGCGTCGAGGAAATTGAGCGGTCGCTCTAATCTGATTGAGGGCGGCGAGAGCCGCCCTTTTCATACGTGCGAGGCAAACATGCGCACTGATTTCGACACTCGAAATGTGGAAGCGCTGGCAGTCTCTCGTGCTGGCCAAGCTGTGCAATTTGGTGCTTCTACCAAGAAAGCGCGACGTGCCGCAGGTCTAGGCGCCTTGTTGTTGATCGGCCTGTGGGTGCTTTTCGTCTTCTTCGGCCTTCAGCCGCTATCGGCCATTTTGGGTGTGGCGCGCCGGAATGACTGGATGGTGCTTTTGCCCGTCTTGGGGCTCCTGTTTGTGTCGGCCATTGGCTGGATCCGTTACGTCACCAAACGGTATAATATTGCTTTGCTGAAGAGTATGGAACGCGATCTGCCCGACGGTACGCCGGTCTTCATCG
>JBCBZX010000377.1:0-2783 GCA_039815105.1 Pseudomonadota bacterium | reverse complement strand
TATGTGTGCTTTGCTTGACGCTTGGCGCATGGGCATTAGGGTCTGGTGAACCCGAGGCCCGGGTTTCAATTGTGCCTGCCTATGAGAGGGAAGACTTATGGCTGATCATCTTGATGCTGTTCGCAAATATGCCGCCGATGCGAGCGAAGAAACCGTTGGCAAAATCGAAAAACATCTGGGCATTGCGCTGCGCTCCCGCGATGGTTCGCTTGTGTCCTGTTCCGACCAGTCCGAGCTGGACCGCGTGCGTGAAAGCTGGTGCAAAAAGAAGCTTGGCTCCACCGACGATGCTGCCTGCGATGAGATCATTGGCAAGGTGTGTGAGACCATGTCTGGCGACCGCTCCAAGAACCGGGTGGCGTTCTACTATTTGGTTGCAGACCATATGGGCAAGCTCGGCACGCTCTAAAGCGAGCAATAGAGTTGCATCCAGGGTCGCGCGTTCTGACGTGCGGCCCTTTTTACTGGGCTCTTTGGTTTTTTCTGGTGCTCACAGAGGCTTGAGTGCTTGTGGTTAGCTGTGATGGGACCACTGAGCGCTCTTCTGTTAACCTGGGCCAACGCATTATGGAGAGAACCATGTCTGTAGCCACAACCCGTCGTCAGTTCATTGCAATGTGCGGTTTTGGAGCCGCTGCCTTTGTCGCTGCGCCGCTCATTCGCATGCCGGAAGCACAGGCCGGTGCGCCCCGCGTCTTCACCGGCTTAGTCGATGGAACGGGAGCCGGCGGCTTCGATGTGGTTGCCTACTTCACGCAAGGCGGGCCGGTTGAGGGCAGCACTGACTTCACCGCTGAGCACGATGGTGCTCAGTGGCGGTTTGCGTCTGCGGCCAATCGCGATTTGTTTGTCGCAAATCCTGCCAAATATGCGCCGCAATATGGCGGCCATTGCGCTTATGCGGCAGCCAAGGGCTATGTTGCTAAGGGCGTGCCAGAGGCTTGGACAGTTCACGACGATAAGTTGTATCTCAATTTCTCCAAAAGCGTCCGAACACTTTGGTTGCAGGACGTCCCGGGCAATATTGCAGCTGGTGATAAGAACTGGCCAACGCTGCTCGCCTAGCCTGTTGATCAGACTGTTCTGGCTCGGGACTCCTGCGGGGGAATCGGGCTAGGCAGGTCTATGCGCCAATATCTTGATTTTCTTGCACACGTTTTTCTGCACGGTACCGACCGGGGCGACCGTACCGGCACAGGAACACGATCCGTGTTCGGACACCAAATGCGCTTCGATCTTGGCGCGGGATTTCCAATCGTTACCACCAAGAAGGTGCATCTGCGTTCGATAATTATTGAGCTGCTGTGGTTTCTCAGGGGCGATAGCAACATCGCCTACCTGACCGACAATGGAGTGACCATCTGGGACGAGTGGGCCGATGAGAATGGTGAGCTTGGCCCTGTTTATGGCGTGCAATGGCGCAGCTGGCCTAAGCCAGATGGTGGCCATATCGACCAGATTGAGCAACTGGTCCATGGCTTGAAAACCAATCCCAACTCGCGCCGGCATCTGGTGTCGGCGTGGAACCCCGGGCTCGTAGATGAAATGGCGCTTCCGCCATGCCACACCATGTTTCAGTTCTACGTGGCCGACGGCAAGTTGAGCTGCCAACTTTATCAACGCTCGGCTGATCTGTTTCTTGGTGTGCCCTTCAACATCGGGTCCTACGCCCTTCTGACAATGATGTTGGCCCAGTGCTGCGATCTTGAGCCAGGCGACTTCGTGCACACGTTTGGCGATGCGCACATCTATCACAACCATTACGACCAAGTGCGCGAGCAGCTTTCCAGAGAGCCCCGTGCTTTGCCGAAGATGAAGATCAACCCGGACAAGAGAGATCTTTTTGGGTTCGAATTGAGCGATTTTGAGCTGGAGGGCTACGATCCGCATCCTCGTATACCAGCGCCGGTGGCGGTATGAGCAAGTCCTTGGCCGAGGCGCAGGAACTCTCGGAGCGGGTTCCGGAGATCTACGCGCGCAATTGCAACATTCGGCGCGACGATGACTGGTATGTCCTCAAGCTACAGGAGGAAGTCGGAGAGCTCGTGTCAGTGCATTTGCGAGTGACGGGGCGAGGACGCTCAAAAGGTGATGATGAAGCCGCGATGAAACAGCAATTCCAGGATGAGTTAGCTGATTGTCTCGCACAAGTTTTTCTGATCGCGAAGAAGTTCGATATCGACCTTGAGGCTGCCCTCGCGTCCAAATGGTTCAAATACCTCGATGATTGAGCGACCCACAATTTCCATCATATCGGCGGTGGCGCGAAACAATGTCATTGGCCATGAAGGCGATATGCCTTGGCACGTGCCCAGCGACCTGAAGCGCTTCAAATCGCTCACGTTGGGCAAGCCAATGGTGATGGGGCGCAAGACCTTTGAATCCATTGGCAGCGCTTTGCCCGGGCGCACATCTATCGTCGTTACCCGGCAGCCGGATTGGAAGCCGGCAAAGCCGGACCCCAATGTGTGGACAGCCCCAACTTTGGGGGCGGCCATGGAAATGGCTCAAAGCGCACCTGGTGGCGATGACGAGATTTGCATCGTTGGTGGCGGCAATATTTATGCTCAGGCTATGACTATGGCCGACGTGCTGCACATAAGCTGGGTGCAGGCCGAGCCTGCCGGTGACACTTACTTCCCAGAAATTGAGGACTCGACTTGGGTGGCCGATAGCCTCGAAACAGCCAGTACTGCAAGTGCGCCAGCTGCTACGCATGTTTTGATTGTCGAATACATCACTTCTCTCCCGAGTTTTTCGAACGTCGAACTCCCGCCATCCGG
>JBCBZX010000135.1:0-7782 GCA_039815105.1 Pseudomonadota bacterium | reverse complement strand
GTTGGGTGGGCACGTTCCTCGCCTTCCCCGGTCGCATCGACCGAGAAGAATGGACCCGCCAGGCCCATGATCTTGCGAACCCCAAGAAGAGCGCGGCCAAGCCCGCAGCGACAAAAACCACCGGTAAAGGAGCGCAGAAATGACCGAACCGCTCCTGAATATACAAGGCGTTGAAACCTATTATGGCCGCATCATCGCGCTGCGCGGTGTCGATGTGCACGTGAATGAAGGTGAAGTCGTCACGCTGATCGGCGCCAATGGCGCTGGCAAATCAACGTTGATGATGACGATTTGCGGAAGCCCGCAGGCGCGCACTGGCGCAATCACCTATGCTGGCGAGCGCATTGAGGCCATGCCAACCCACCAGATCATGCGCAAGGCCATTGCGCAATCGCCCGAGGGTCGCCGCATCTTCCCACGGATGACGGTGTTGGAAAATCTGATGATGGGGGCATCGGTGATCGGCCTTGATCATCTTGATGAGGACCTTGAAAAGGTCTTTGGCTATTTCCCGCGCCTGAAGGAGCGGCAAAGCCAGCGTGGTGGAACATTGTCAGGCGGCGAACAGCAAATGCTGGCCATTGCACGTGCCCTCATGAGCCGCCCGCGCCTACTTTTGCTCGACGAACCAAGCCTTGGTCTTGCGCCGATTATTGTGCGGCAGATCTTCGACACGATCTCCGACCTGAACAAAAATGAAGGTTTGACCGTGCTGCTGGTGGAGCAGAATGCCAACATGGCCCTTAAAGTCGCCCATCGCGGTTATGTGCTCGTGAATGGTCGCATAACTATGACCGGAACCGGCGAAGAATTGCTCAACGCGCCGGAAGTTCGGGCAGCCTATCTGGAAGGGGGCCATTGATTATGGGTATCATCTGGGAAAACAGTTTCAGTGTCTTCTTTTTCCTCACATGCGTGGTCGCTGGCGGCATCGCCTGGATGACGGGGCGCGGAATTGCGCAGACCTGGCGCCCGCTTTGGCAGATGTTCAGCTATGCCGTGTTGCTGGCAGCGGCAACGCGCTTCATGCATTTCGCCTTGTTTGAGGGTACCTTGCTGAGCCTGCATTATTTGATCGTCGATTTTGCCGTATTGGCGCTGATCGGTTTTTTGGGGTTTCGCTTCACGCGCGCCCGGCAGATGCAGCTTCAATATAGCTGGGAATGGGAAATCAGTTCGCCCTTCTCCGCACGCCGCAAAAGCTGAAAACACCCATCCGCCCACCGCGCGAGTAAAACATGGCAGAACATGGCGAAACGGTGCGGGGCATCTGTCTTAGCGGCAATTAACCTCGGCTTAACAAGCCGTTAAATTGCCGTTGCGGGATGATGGATTAACTGCAATGTTACCTCCAGAGCGTGTGTCCGGGTGACCGGCACAGGCCTTCGTGCGTGTTTTTTGAGGAAACGCGCACCCGCAACAGGAGAGGAATTCCCCGCATGAAAAAACTGCTTTTGACCAGCGCCGCATTTGCCGTCGCTATGTCCACTTCCGCAGCCTACGCTGAAATTGTGATCGGCGTTGCCGGCCCAATGACTGGCCAGTACGCTTCCTTTGGTGAGCAGATGAAAACCGGCGCTGAAGTTGCCGTGGAAGACATCAATGCCGCCGGTGGCGTGAACGGCGAAATGCTTCGCCTCGTCGTAGGCGATGACGCTTGCGATCCAAAGCAGGCCGTTGCAGTGGCCAACCAGATGGTTTCTGAAGGCGCTGTGCTGATGGCCGGTCACTTCTGCTCGGGCTCTTCGATCCCAGCGTCGGAAGTCTATGCTGAAGAAGGCATCATCCAGATTTCGCCAGCTTCCACCAACCCTGCCCTCACCGATGAGCGCGCAGGCCCAGGCGTGTACCGCGTTTGCGGCCGTGATGACCAACAAGGTCAAGTTGCAGGCGACTTCCTGAAGTCGACATTTGGCGACGGCAAAGTGGCCATCATTCACGACAAAACCGCTTACGGCAAAGGCCTGGCTGACGCGACGCGCGCAGCATTTGAAGCAGCTGGCGGCGAAACAGCCCTGTACGAAGCTTACACCGCTGGTGAAAAAGACTACACGGCCCTCGTTTCCAAGCTCAAGCAAGAAGGCATCACAGCCCTGTATGTTGGCGGTTACCACACCGAAGCCGGCCTGATGAAGCGCCAGATGGTTGACCAGGGCATGGACACAGTTCTGATCTCTGGCGATGCCTTGGTGACTGACGAGTACTGGTCCATCACGGGCGACGCCGGTGCAGGCACGCTGATGACCTTCTCCCCAGACCCACGTAAGTCTGCCGATGCTGCTGACTTGGTGGCCAAGCTAGAAGCTGATGGCAAGCCAACCGAGGGTTATGTGGTCTACACCTATGCCGCCATTCAGGCATGGGCGGCAGCTGCAGAAACAGCCAGCACAACCGACTATGACGCAGTTGTGGAAGCTCTCGATGCAGGCACCTTCAACACCGCGCTGGGCGAGCTGTCCTTCGACGAAAAAGGCGACGTCTCCCTTCCAGGTTACGTTTTCTATGAGTGGAAAGACGGTCAGTACGACTATCTTGAGAACTAAGGTTTTACGGGTTTGACCCGTTGACCATAAGGCCCGTTCGGTTCACCGAGCGGGCCTTTTCAATTGAAGCGCGCAAGCCAGTGCCACAACGACTGGCCTTTACATGCAACCAATTGTGCAGCGGTGGCGTTCCAAATTTGTCGGCGCGGTAGCTTGAAGGACATGACTGCCCGAATATGCTATGCAGAATTGACGCACTGCCTTGATACCGCCGCAGTGTGGGCGCGGATTGTGTTGGTAATTTTAAGTCGGAGAGAGACATGAACATCATCAAGAAAACAGCCCTCAGCATCGCACTTGTGGGCCCACTCGCTCTGGCCGGCTGCACCGCCGCTGAGCAGAACACCGCCATCGCAACCGTTGGCGGCGGCGCGCTGGGTGCTGTTACCGCAGCTGCGCTGGGCGCAAATTCCGGCTGGGTAGCAATTGCGGGCGTTGCTGGCGCCACCGCCGGCGCGCTGTATGCACGCAATCAGCAAACTGGCCAATGTGCCTATTCCAATGGCGATGGCACCTACACAGTGCGCCCCTGCCCGCGCTAAAAGATCAAAAAATTGAATTGGAGAAAGGCCGCCGAAGCGCGGCCTTTTTCATGACCTTTTCGTTCGGCTCCATCGTACCTTGCGCAGGTCGCTCCACTGGCTAAAAAACAGCGTCAGAGGAGCCATCAATGTCGACACAAGTACATACTGCCCCCCCCATGTGGCTGCCGACGGGCGAACAGAAGCAACGGACCCTGCTCAACGCGTTCCAGACCGAGCTTGTAGCTGCCGGTGCGGGCCCGTTTTCCAGCTATGGGGAACTCCACAGCTGGTCGTGTGAAAACCAGAACGCCTTTTGGAGCTCATTCTGGCGGTTTGCAGGCATGCGAGGTGAGCCCGGTGCGGAAGCTTTTGTGCCGGACGCCTCCATCAAAAGTGCAAACTTTTTTCCCTCCTCGCAGATGAATTATGCGCAAGAGATGCTGCGCAATGCTGACGAGCGACAGGCGATCATCTTTGTCGGCGAAGATGGCCGCAGGAGCAGCATCACCCGGTCGGAGTTGCGTGATCTTGTATCACGTTTGGCGGCTGCACTGCGATCTGTCGGCATCGCCAAGGGCGACCGCGTTGCGGGATATGTGCCCAATTGTATTGAGACAGTTGCAGCCATGCTGGCAACTCAATCCATCGGGGCGATATGGTCATCATGTTCGCCGGATTTTGGGCCCGCCGGAGTCGAGGACAGGTTCGGTCAGATTGAACCAAAGCTGCTATTTGCTGCGGATGGATATTTCTACTCGGGAAAAACCATAGATTGCCGGCCAACGCTTACGCAAATCGGCAAGCGATTGCCCTCAGTCAAAAAGATCATCGTCTTTCCTTACGCACTCGATGGCGCATCGGTTGATGAAGTTGCCGGTGCGGAAACGCTTGTGCAGTTCATCGAGGATCATCCGGTTCAGCCCATTGAGTACGAAATGCAGGCGCTGCGCGACCCGGGCTTTATTCTTTTCTCGTCCGGCACAACAGGCAAGCCAAAGTGCATTGTTCACAGCGCTGGCGGCATACTTTTGCAGCACATGAAGGAGCAGATGCTCCATTGCGATGTGCAACCGGGAGACAGACTGTTCTACTTCACCACTTGCGGTTGGATGATGTGGAACTGGCTGGTTTCGGGACTGGCGGCCGAAGCGACGCTGATCCTGTTTGACGGCAACCCATTTCATCCCGGCCCTGAGCGTTTGTTCGAAATGGCAGAAGGCCTGGGCGTCACGCATTTTGGAACGTCGGCCAAAGCGATTGACCATGCCCAGAAAAGTGGTGTCGTGCCCAAACAAGTCGCTGATCTGAGCGCACTGCGCGCGGTGCTCTCAACCGGTTCACCACTCAAGCATGAGAGCTTTGACTATGTGTATGAGAGCTGGAAGGCGGATGTGCATCTGGCTTCCATCTCGGGTGGCACAGACATTTGCGCATGCTTTATCGGTGGAGTTCCAACCCTGCCGGTTTTACGCGGCGAAATTCAGGCCCCCATGCTGGCCATCGCCGCCTCCGTTTTCGATGAAAATGGGCACAATGTCACCGGCGAGCCGGGCGAGCTGGTCTGCACCGCTCCACACCCGTCCATGCCGGTGGGTTTCTGGAACGATCCCGATGGCAGCCGCTATCACGCCGCGTACTTTGATGTGTTTGAAAATGTTTGGCGCCATGGCGACTGGCTTACCCGCACCCAAAGCGGTGGCTTTGTCGTTGCCGGTCGGTCAGATGCGACGCTGAATCCAGGGGGCGTGCGCATAGGCACTGCGGAGATTTATCGCCAAGTCGAAGGCATAGACGAAATCGCGGAAGCCGTCGTTGTGGGGCAAGACTGGGATGCAGACACAAGAGTGGTGCTGTTCGTGCGTCTGCAAGCCGGCGCGGACCTGTCTGACGCGCTGATCAAGCGCATCCGTGCCGAAATTCGTGCCAATGCCAGCCCTCGCCACGTGCCGGCCGTCATATCTGAAGTAACAGACATACCGCGCACCAAGAGCGGCAAGATCGTGGAACTTGCAGTGCGCGATGTCATTCACGGGCGAACGGTGCGGAACCTGAACTCCCTCGCCAATCCCGAGGCGCTGAAGCAATTTGAGAATCGTCCAGAACTGGCGGTCTAACGGTTTCCAAAGTGTCGGCACCAGACGATCAGCACCTAAAGATCCGCATTCAAAAAATCGGCAATCTCGTCCCCGACCGCTTGCGATGACAAGTGTGCATCTGTGACACCGCGCAATGTGTCTCGACCGCGCGCCGCAGTGTCCTGATCGAAGCTCTTGCCAGCAAGGGCCTCGATCAGGGCCGAGACCCATGCAGTCGAGAATTCAGGATGAAATTGAAAGCTACGTGCCCACTCGGCACCATCGTATCGTTGGTATGACAGAGCTGCATTCGCGCAGAAATCATTGCTCATGATGGTTTGGGCCTTAGGCGGTGCCTGGACCACTTGATCCTGGTGGACCGCAAGTGCCCGGACCGGTTCGACACTGCTGCTGGACATGTATCGATTCACACCGAGGCCCCAACCGCCGCCAAATTTCACGACTTTACCTCCAAGGGCCTGGGCAATCACCTGATGGCCGAAACAGATGCCAACCAATGGCAGTCCGCTGCCTTCAAGGTCACGCACAAAGGCCTCCAGCGGAGCCAGCCATGCATGGTCTTCGTAAACGCCGTGGCGGGATCCTGTGATCAGCCAGCAATCGCACTCGTTTACAGACCCGGGCAGTTCGCCATCCAACACCATGTAGTTGCGGTAGTTAAATCGGTCTGGGCCCAGCATACGCCGAAACAACACATCATATTCACCGAACTCATCAACCAATGCAGGGTTGACGCGACCGGTGGTGAGAATTCCCAGCGTTTTTTGGCGGCGTTCAGACATGTCGGCTCCATAGCAGAACGCAAACGCCAGACTCCAGATCGTGAAACTGCAAAAGTCCAGCTGCAAACGGCTAGCGAAAGCCTGGTGCTGCTGGGGAGATTTGAACTCCCGGCCTCTCCATTACCAATGGAGTGCTCTACCCCTGAGCTACAGCAGCTTGCCATGGTGCCGCCGGTTTGACCCGGGCGTTTCACTTGGTGGCTGGCGGCGCTTGTGCCATAGGGCAATCGGACTGGCAAGGAGGGGTGGCCCGGGTTTTTGTGGTTCCTGCGCCAAATGAAAGAACAGTGGCTTACGGAGTTGGGGTCTTGGCGAAATCTGATGAACCAAAGGGCAAATCTGAGCGCGAGAAACGCCTGGCAGCCGAGCTAAGGGCAAACCTGAGGCGGCGCAAGATGCAGGGCCGTGCGAAGGAAGCTCAACTGCCAAGTGCCAGATCCGATAAGGCGTCTGACGAGGTGTCCAAGAGCTGACTTTACCCTGAATTGCGTGTTGGCTTGCCAGACTTTAACCCCGCAAGCTAAACCCCTGCATATAAAATGGCTCCGCGTGGCTTGCGCCCCGTTTTGGCCACTCATTTGCAAGAGGCATTGCGTTTAAATCAGCGCATACCGACCGGCGGGCAAAGCCGCACCAACTCAGTAGGGACTATTCTGCATGGACCGCATTCGCATCATTGGCCAAACCGGGCCACTGCAGGGCACCATTCCGATTTCAGGGGCAAAAAACGCGGCCCTGCCGCTGATGATCGCCAGCCTTTTGACCGACGAAACGCTAACGCTGGAAAACGTGCCACGATTGGCAGACGTGGAAAGTCTGATCCGAATTCTGTCCAACCATGGTGTTGACTATTCGGTGCAGGGCAAGCGCAGTGGTCAATCGGTCCTGACTGGCCAGACCATCAATTTCACGGCCACAAACATTGTGGACACGCGGGCGCCCTATGAGTTGGTTTCCAAAATGCGCGCGAGCTTTTGGGTTATCGGGCCACTTTTGGCGCGTGCCGGAGAATGCCAAGTATCGCTACCCGGGGGGTGTGCCATCGGCACGCGGCCGGTGGACCTGTTTCTGGAAGTGCTCGAAGCCCTTGGCGCCGACATTGAAGTGGAGGCAGGATATGTGAACGCCAACGCCAAAGGCGGACTGAAAGGCGCGACCTATCGCTTCCCCAAAGTATCGGTTGGCGCGACCCATGTCGCACTCATGGCTGCGAGCTTGGCAAAGGGCACAACCGTGCTGGAAAACGTGGCCATGGAACCGGAGGTCGTGAACCTTGCTGAGTGCCTGAACGCCATGGGGGCAAAGATCTCCGGCATAGGAACCAGCACCGTGACCATTGAAGGCGTGGCTCGCCTGCACGGCGCACGCCACAAGGTGGTGGCCGACCGCATTGAAACCGGAACCTATGCCATGGCCGTTGCCATGGCGGGCGGCAATGTTTTGCTTGAAAACACAGAAGGCGAGCTGCTGCAAAAAGCCATAGACACGATGGCCCTCACAGGCGTGGACGTAACCCCGGAGGGCACGGGCCTGCGCGTGACGCGCAACGGCTCCGGCATTCGGGCCGCCGACATGACGACCGCTCCCTTCCCAGGCTTCCCCACAGATTTGCAGGCCCAGTTCATGGGCCTGATGACCATGGCCGAAGGTACGTCTCGCATCACTGAGACCATTTTCGAAAACCGCTTCATGCACGTTCAGGAACTGGCGCGACTGGGTGCTGACATCACTCTTGATGGCCAAACCGCAACCGTTACGGGGGTGAAAAAACTGACCGGCGCACCCGTGATGGCAACAGACCTTCGCGCATCTGTAAGCCTTGTAATCGCAGGCCTGG
>JBCBZX010000203.1:0-5644 GCA_039815105.1 Pseudomonadota bacterium | reverse complement strand
GCTGGGATCATAGAGCATGCGCGCACGATCGTGGTTGTCGACCCGTTCCAGAAACATCTCATATGTGATGCCATCATGCAGATCTTCGCCGGGATGAATTTCATAGCAAATGTCCACCCCGTTCTCCTCCCCATGGTCGAGAATTGGCCGCCAGCGTGCCGCCAGTTCGTCAAAGGCCGCTTCGATCAAGCCGGCTGGTCGCTGGGGCCACGGATAGACATAGGGCCACGCAAGGGCACCCGAGAAGCTGGCCATGGCACGCAGCCCCATATTGCGCGAAGCTGAAATTGCGGCCCGCACTTGGGCTACTGCCCACTCCTGCCGTGCCGTAGGGTTGTCGTGAACAACGGTCGGCGCGAAGGCATCAAAAGCCTTGTCATAGGCTGGATGTACCGCAACCAACTGGCCCTGCAAATGTGTCGACAGCTCAGTGACCTCAATACCGTTGGCTTTTGCAACGCCAATTATGTCGTCACAATAACCGATCGATTGCGCCGCAGCTTCCACGTCGAAAATCCGCCCATCCCAGCTGGGTATCTGCACGCCCCTATATCCGCAATCGGCCGCCCAGCGGGTGATGCCATCCCAGGAGTTGAACGGCGCCTCGTCTGAAACGAACTGCGCCAGGAACAGGCCTGGTCCTTTCAGCGACTTCATAAATGGCTCCTCCCAAAGCTGCTCATGTGCCTTGTCCAGCGTTGTGGCCAGCGGAGGGGATTGCAACAGGCGACAAGTTCGTTTTGAGTAAATTTGAGAAAATATCAGGATTTAGGGGCAGATGCGTCTTTCAGACAAGCGGCGTTTTGTCGTCGGCGCCACCGCCGGCAGTGGTGCTGTGGCTGCGATCAGTGCCCACAGCGGTGCGGATTTTCTGCTGGCGATCAATGCTGCACGGTTGCGCAATATGGGCGCGCCCTCCATCGCTTGCATGCTGCCCATCATGGATGCTGATGAAGCTGTCGCCTCCTACGCGGACAATGAATTGTTGGCCCAGGTGGACATACCGGTGCTGTTGGGGATGACATGTTGGTCGCCCGACTTCGATCCGGCCCGCGCTGCTGCCAACGTCAAGGATCGCGGGTTCGCCGGGATAGTCAATTTTCCACCATCGCATTTTTATCCCGACGGTGTTCAGCGGCGTTTGGAGGTCGCGGGCATTGGTTTCTCGGCCGAACTTTCCATGCTGGCTGAGGCGCAGAAAGCAGGTTGTATCGCTCTGGCCTATTGTCGAACCGTCTCGCAAGCTCGGCAGGCTGCGCTGGCCGGGCTGGACAACATTCTGCTGAACTTTGGCTGGAACCAAGGGGGGCGGTTGTCACCCAGTGCGCAGGATACGATAGATGAAGCGGCGGCAATCTCCGCCAGTTTTGCGCGCCAAGTTCGTCGAATACGGCCTCAAGCCTGCCTGCTGCTTGAAGGCGGACCCGTTGAGACCGCCGAGGATTTGGAAACTGTCCTCAAGCATGCAGATATTGATGGCTATATCGGTGGATCGACCTTTGAGCGTATGCCCGTTGAGAGATCCATTTCCGACCGGATCGCTTCGTTCAAACTGGCCAAGAGCAGCCGCCCGCAGGCAAGTTTGTCCGACAGACAGTTGCGGTCGTTTGGAGAGCGCGCTGGCTTTGTGGGCGCTGATAAGCCACTTTTTGAGGCGCTGGGCAGGCTGCGGTCCGTGCGCGAGGCGAAGGTCCAACTCACATTCATACACGTGCCCATTGGTGAGAGCCTCGGCCCGCCGGTGGAAGCAATCATTGGCGACTTTCCAGTGGGCGGACCGGAGCGGGGGCGGACATCGCTCCGGATAGCGGATATTTCAGTGCCCACTCAGTTGGAGCCAGCCAAAGCGCAAAGCACGCTGTTTGGCAAATATGGACTGTACAATGATGAGCAGCTCGATGTGCTCATCTTGAGAGGTTGCGAGCAACTTGCCCCCGATATTCAGGTGAGACTGGCAGCAGATGCGGTCGCCCGATCCGTTGAGGAGAACCCGGTGGGCCCACGTCTACTGCTTTTGTCCCATGTCGATCCATCCCATGACAGATCTGGCTTTGAGGCAAGTTTCCGCCATGCTGTCGCGGGGGCGACGATCTCCCTGCCACCCCTCAGGCAACGGCCGAGCGATATAGAAACCATGCTGCAAAACGCCATGGACAAGCACCAGTCGAAGATCGCTCCAACCAATGGGTCAAGTGGCAGGACCGGCTTCACGTTTTCTCCTGCGGCACTTTTGCGGCTCAAAAGTTATGATTGGCCGGGCAACACGGCGGAGCTGGTGGCTGTGTGCGCAGCGCTTGGGAAAAGCGACCCGAGGCGGCCCATCGGTGTTGATGATGTGGAGACTGCCTTGGCCGACCAGGCGCGGCTGGCGGACGGCGATCTAACGCCGCGAAGTGACCGGCGACAGGCAATCGTTGATGCCCTCAAACGCAATGCATTTCGAAAGGGGCAAACGGCACAGGCCTTGGGCGTCAGTCGCAAGACGCTCTACAATTGGATGAAGCAAGAAGGCTTGAGCTAGCTTGGCATGTCCAGCAAGCCATCCACTCCCAGGGTTTGAGGGGTGTTGGGCAGATGTCGCTCCGGGCCGCCGTGCAGTACCAGCGCCGTCGTTTCCCCCAAGGTCGAGCGAACGGCACCAAGGTAGCCTTCATGGATTTTCTTCAAATCGCTGTCTGAGCGAATGACGATGAGCGCGGCACAGGCATTTAGAGGTTTGATGGTCTCCAGTTTCTGGCCCGCGTGTAACGCGACCAAGACCTTGAACCCGCGACTCTGAAGGCCCTGCAGGAGCGCATGTTCGCGCGTCGCCCCGAGGCCAACTTCCGCCAGGCTTTCGCCGAAGCGCTCCTCAAACATGCCGCCCGTTGGGAAGTTGCTGACCCAGCCAACCATGTTGGTTGAGGTGGCTGTCTTTGGAAGCACTGGGAAACCGGTGCCCATCCATAAGCCCAAACAAGTATCGGCTCGGTCCGCGTCTGGCAGATCAATTTCACAAGGGTCCATCTGCGTCTTCACACCCGCACTGGGCAGCAACAGCGCCGTGGCGGGGTCCAGGCGGCCATCGGCGTCAAATGGACGGCGCGTGATCAATTGCGTGGGCAGTTCAACCGGTGCGTTGCCGATCTTCCACAGCCGCCAATGTCGAAATTCCATCACCATTTACCCCAATTTACCCAAATATGCCCCGGATTGGCCTTGTGGAGTCCCGTCAATCGAGCCGAACGTTGAGGCGCATATGGTGGCACGTTCGTAGGGAGGATGAGCGCTTGTCAAATGTCTTCTTGGCGTGTGCTCCCAAGTGGTGTGCTCGCCAAACACCCTATATCGCGTTTCTTCACCTGTTGCGGGCACCCATTGTTTGGCGCCCCTCAATGGAGTCATTGCGAGCTTGCCAGCAAACCTTTGGACGGGTGGGCCCATGAGCCGTACCTCTCCGCGTGGCAACATCGTTTTGATATGTGCGGCGGTTTGCACTGCTTTGTTGGCTTATTTGATTTTTGCGGTTTGGCCTGAATGGCTGGTGGATGCCCTCGGGCGCAAAAAGACTTTCGTGACCACGCTCATCAACGGGCTGACTCTGGCTGGCCTGTATTTTTTGGTGGCATCCGGTTTCACACTGGTTTTTGGCCTTATGCGCAACGTCAATCTGGCCCATGGCTCCATGTACTTGCTCGGCGCCTATATCGGATATGAGGCCGCGGCAGCGACCGGCAACTGGTTCATCGGTGCCGCCGTTGCATTCCTTGCCATGGCTGCTATCGGGGCTGCCCTCCAGGTTCTTGTCTTCCGGCGCATGCAAGGCGACGATCTGCGCCAGACGCTCATCACCATCGGCATCTCCATAGTGGCTGCCGATCTCATGCTCGCAGTGTGGACGGGCACCACATATCAGTTCGACCCGCCAAGCTGGCTGTTCGGTGCGGTGGAGTTGCCGATCATCTCGGTCATCAAATCCAGTGGCGACGCAGTGATGATCAAATATCCGGTCTACCGGCTTACCGTCCTTTTCATCGCCATCGCTGTGGGCATTGCACTTTGGCTTTTCCTCAACCGGACGCGCGTCGGCATGATGATACGGGCCGGCGTCAATGACCGCGACATGCTGGCCGCCAGCGGGTTTAATGTGCAACTTGTGTTCGCAGCGGTGTTTGCCATTGGGGCCGGCCTGGCCGGTTTTGCAGGCGTGATCGGCGGCACGGCTCTGTCCATCGCGCCGGGTGAGGACGTTAGGTACCTGCTCGCCTCGCTCATCGTCGTCATCGTCGGCGGCATGGGCTCCATCTCGGGCGCAGCGGTGGGCGCTATCCTCATTGCCATGGCCGAGCAGTTTGGCCTGGCTTATTTCCCCACTTACGGCGTGGTGCTTACTTTTGTCATCATGATCATCGTGCTGGCGGTGCGACCCCAAGGGCTGATGGGGGGTAAAGTATGAGTGGTTTGCGCACCCTGCCAACTGCGCTTTGGGCGCTGTTTGCCATTTTATTCGTCTTTCCTTTCGTGGCGACGGAGTTCTTCGTCCTGCAAATCGGTGCCTATTCCATGATTCTGGGCATTCTCGCTTTGTCACTCATGTGGCTGGCTGGTTATGGCGGAATGGTGTCGCTGGCGCAGGTCGCGATTGCGGGCTTGGGTGCTTACATGCTGCCGATCTTGGGTACGAATACGCAGGATGTCATGGGCCTTGGGTGGCCTTGGTGGCTGACCGTCCCCGCCGCGCTTTTGGTTTCGGTGACATTCGCAGCGTTCATTGGCGCCGTGGCTGCGCGCACCGAGGGCATCTATACGCTCATGATCACATTGGCGTTCTCGGTGGTGGTTTTCTATTTCGCGCGCCAGAACTACACCTTGTTCAACGGCTTCACCGGCTTTGCAGGCATCGAGCCGCCGACAGTGTTCGGTGTCTATCTGCGCGACCCGATACCGTTCTATTATCTGGTTTTGGTGCTGGCGGTGGCGCTATACGCTTTTGTGACTTACGCCTCGCGCTCAACTTTTGGCCTGTCATTGCAGGCCGTACGGGACAATCCGCGCCGCCTGGGTGCGCTGGGTTTTGACGTCACGGCCCACCGTATTTTCGCCTTTGCGGTGTCAGGTTTGATCGCAGGCATTGGCGGCATCTTGCTGGTTTGGTTCAACGGTCGCATCGCGCCGAGCTCCATCAGCATCGACATCACGATCGACATCCTGGTCATTGCGGTGGTGGGGGGGCTGCGTCTACCCATCGGTCCATTCATCGGTGCACTGGCATTTGTGCTGCTCGACAATTTCGCAATCGATCTCATCAACCGCGAACGGTTTAACACGGTCATCGGCATCGTGTTCTTGCTGATCGTGTACTTCTCGCCCGATGGGCTGCTGGGGCTTTGGGAGAAATATCGCCCCCGCAAGCGCACGGTTGTGCGCCAGCCTGTCCAAGCGACACCGGAGGTGGAGCCCGCCGAGTGATTGGCACCACCTATAGATAGTCCAAACAGTCAACAGGGAGGAGACTGAGATGAAAACGACAACGATGATAACAACAGCACTGGCGCTGAGCCTTTCGGCAAGCGCGGCATGGGCCGACACCATCAAGATCGGCGTTCTGGCAACGCTCGAGGGCCCCTTCACCGTGCTTGGTGAAGATGGTGTGCGCGGAGTTGAG
>JBCBZX010000411.1:0-2333 GCA_039815105.1 Pseudomonadota bacterium | reverse complement strand
GTGCGCGCGATGCCGGTGACCCGGTGGCCAAGACCTTCGACGAGCTGTTCGATATCCATCGCGATTAACGGTTCGTCTTCGATGATCAACACGGATGTCGCGACCTGACTGGCTATCTCCTCGCCGGCTTGCTGGATGAATGATCTAATTGCATCTGCGTCGGTTTCGAGAATCTCTGCCGTCTCGTCGGTCGTAAAACCTTCCAGTGAGGTCAGCAAAAAGGCCTGGCGGGGCAAAACCGACAGGCTTGTGACGTTGCGCTCGGCAGGCGTAAGCGGGCGGTCTTGCTGCAGATTAACATCAGGTGATGCCCAATTCCGTGAGAACAGCTTAAACAGCGCCACTTTTGCATTGCCTCCTTCATCAATCTGCGACGGATCAGCAATAATCGCCTCCAACACGCTGGCGACATAGTTGTCACCGCTTTCCTGTGCGCCGGTGAGGGCCCGTGCGTAGCGGCGAAGATAGGGAAGGATGGGCTTGATGTTTTCGACAATCGACACAATTGGCCCCTGAAACAGAAAATTTGAACCCACGGCGCAGCGGTAGTTTGCAAGCCCGATGTCACAGCAATCCCCTAGCTGTTGCGGCGCTGTCAACTGAACAAAAAGTTTGCTTTGGAACTATTTTTGGCGAGGTTCGTTTGAGGCTTACCGGCGGTGCAGCTGAAGAACCGGCGAAGAGTTGGGCCAGGACTTTTTTTCATGAGTGACAGTGACGACGCGAAAGAACCGAAACCCGTTCTGGAGGCAAAAGTTCAGGCGGAACTGGGAAAGAAACTGCAACAGGTCTATTCTGAGGTCATGTCCGAGCCGGTGCCGGAGCGGTTTTTGGACCTGCTTCAGAAGCTGGAAAATTCCAGCTCAACCAAACGTTGATTTGAGTTCTGATGAGTGTTCCCGAGACGTTTAAGTCCGAACTTTTGAGCGTTATTCCCAACCTGCGCGCTTTTGCGTTGTCGCTGACGAAGACCGCCGACAAGGCCGATGATCTGGTGCAGGAAACGTTGATGAAAGCTTGGAACAAGCATCACCTCTTCCAGCCCGGAACGAACTTGAAGGCGTGGACTTTTACGATCATGCGTAACGAGTTCTACTCCCAGATGCGCAAGCGCGGACGCGAGGTTCAGGACAGCGAAGGTGTTCTCGCTTCCCAGCTTGCCAGCCATCCTGAGCAACAAGGCCATATGGACTTGCAGGATTTCAGGACCGCACTGGACCGGTTGCCTGAAGAGCAACGGGAGGCTTTGGTTCTTATAGGCGCTAGTGGATTTTCTTACGAAGAAGCGGCTTCGATTGTTGGTGTAGCGGTAGGGACAATCAAAAGCAGAGTGTCCCGCGCGAGGGCTCGTCTTGTCGATGAGCTTGGCATTGTGGATGAAGGTGAGTTTGGACCGGATGCCATTTCCAACCACGTGGTGGGAACGGTCTCTCTGGGCTCCGGGCGCTAAGGACGGGTGCTGTCTTGCCGGGCGGACCAGCGCCACTGAAAATGGACCGAACGCTATCGTCAGGTTCAAGACCAACACCAAAACCAGCCACTGCTTTTTGCGAAGCGACTCAGGCTTGTGAGACGCCTGGCGAGAGTGTCCGAAACCGTGGGTTGGTCGCCCCGGTATAAACAGTGGTCCGACCAGCGGTTTCAATTGGCTCCATAGCGCTTCATAGTGGGCTGTAATGACTGTGAAACGCCGACTTGAAAGCAAACAATGTCTACCTCCAAGATAATCCGTCAAGTGGCTCTTCACTCGTGCTGATTGGCTGCATCGGCGATGATTTCACCGGCTCTAGCGATCTGGCAAATACACTGTGCAAAGCGGGAATGCGCACGGTGCAATATACCGGCGTGCCGGACCAACCGGCTGACGCTGAGGTTGCTGCGGGTGTGGTTGCGCTGAAGACACGTTCCATCGAAGCAGCTGATGCTGTGTCGCAATCCCTCGCGGCGTTGGACTGGTTGCGGGAGCAGGGCTGCCAACAAATCGTCTTCAAATATTGCTCGACATTCGACTCAACGTTGGAAGGTAACATCGGACCGGTGGCCGATGCATTGGCCGAAGCGTTGAACGCCACCCGCGTAATCGTTTGCCCCGCCTTTCCGGGAACGGGTCGGTCGATTTATCAGGGGCATCTTTTCGTTGGCGACAATTTGCTCTCAGAGAGTGGAATGGAAAACCATCCGCTCACGCCAATGACGGACAGTGACTTACGCCGGTGTATGGCGCAGCAGTCGAAGCACTCAGTGGGCCACGTTTCGGCATCGGATGTATGGATGGGTAGCGATGCGGTGAAGACAGCGCTCGATCGTGAACATGATGCGGGTCACCGTCACAT
>JBCBZX010000288.1:0-3999 GCA_039815105.1 Pseudomonadota bacterium | reverse complement strand
GCTTTCAAAGAGCTTGGTCGCTCAATACCCACAATTGAGATCGTGGACCCATATGGGCCGCCCGGGGATACAATGGGTGGCGCATCGTATGACAGCTTGACCCACGCGCCCCAAGCAACTTTTACGCTTCCTGATGACGAGTGGGCCGCCATCGCACTGAACTACACCTCCGGCACCTCTGGTCGCCCTAAAGGCGTCGTCTATCACCACCGCGGCGCTTACTTGATGACCCTTGGCACTGCGGCGGCGTGGCAAGTTCAACCCTATCCTACCTATCTCTCCGTCGCGCCCATGTTCCACTGCAATGGCTGGGGACATCCATGGTTGATGGCGATGCTGGGCGCGACAGTGGTGTTCACCCGCGTGCCTTCCCCGGAAAGGATATTGGAGGCGATCCGCCGGAACGGTGTTACCCATTTTGGTGCCGCACCCGTTGTGTTGCAGATGGTGGCTGAAGCGGAAGAAGGGCCCGCAGTTCCCTTTGATCCACCCATCAAAGTTATGACGGCGGGCGCTCCTCCGCCGCCATCCGTGTTGGAGAAAACCCGCGCCATGGGTTTGGAGGTCATGCAGGTCTACGGGCTCACGGAGACCTATGGTCATATATCCCAATGCCTCTGGCAGGACGCTTGGGAGGATCTTGATCCGGCAGAGCAGGCCCGGCGCCAAGCCCAACAGGGCATCGCATTTCCCATGGTTGAGGAGGTCGCGGTCATCGATCGCGAAACCGGCAAATCCGTCGAGCGATCTTCAGATCAGCAAGGGGAAATCGCAATTCGAGGCAACACCGTAATGGCCGGTTACTACAAAGATCCCGAGGCCACCCAAGAAGCCTTTAAAGATGGATGGTTCTGGTCGGGAGACGCCGCCATCGTACATCCCGACGGGTACATGCAGATACGCGACCGCCTCAAGGACGTCATCATTTCCGGCGGTGAGAACATCTCATCGGTGGAAGTTGAAGCCATATTGTTCCGTCATCCCGCCGTTCAAGCGGCCGCAGTTGTAGCGATGCCCAGCCGGCGGTGGGGCGAGGTACCCTGTGCCTATGTGGAGTTGCGCGAAGGCCAGTCGGTAACCAGCGACGACATATTGAAATTTTGCCGGGAGCATCTCGCCGGTTTCAAGACACCAAAAGCCGTTGTGTTTGAGCAATTGCCCAAAACGTCCACCGGCAAGATCCAGAAATTTCAGCTGCGCGAACGCGCCAAGTCCATGGAAGTTGATTAAATGCACGCGATTTCACACAGCTGCCGCTTGCGCACCACACCATTCACCACCGGCGTAGAAGAGAGCGGCGTGAAGGCTTATACGGTCTACAACCGCATGCTCCTGCCAACCGTCTTTGAAGGCATTGAGGAAGATTACCATCACCTAAAAAATCATGTGCAGATTTGGGATGTATCTGTCGAGCGCCAGGTGGAATTGCATGGGCCAGATGCAACGCGGTTGATGAAGCGGCTAACGCCACGAAATCTCGACAAAATGAAGTTCGATCAGTGCTACTACGTCCCTATCGTGAACGCACATGGTGGCATGCTGAACGATCCTCTGGCCATCAAACATGACGATAATCGCTGGTGGATTTCGATTGCCGACAGTGACCTGCTCTTATGGGTTCAAGGCGTCGCCCATGGCTCGGACTTGGAGGTGCGGGTCTTTGAGCCGGACGTCTCCCCGCTCGCTGTCCAGGGTCCGAAGGCGGATGCCTTGATGGAGCGGGTGTTTGGCGAGGTCGTCCACGACATCCGGTTTTTCCGGCACAAGCGGTTGCGCTTTCAGGACACGTCTTTTCTCGTTGCCCGATCTGGATACTCAAAGCAGGGCGGGTTTGAAATCTATGTCGAAGACAGCGCATATGGCATGCCCTTGTGGCAGGCCCTGTTCGATGCCGGACAGGACCTTAATGTCAGGCCGGGGTGCCCCAATCTGATCGAGCGCATTGAGAGCGGGCTATTGAGTTATGGCAACGACATGACTTTGCGCAACAGCCCGTTTGAGTGCGGTCTTGGCAAATTCTGCGAGCCTTTGTCTGAAGCAAACTTCATCGGAAAACATGCGCTTGTGGAAGAGACCCACAGGGGCACCGAGCGTCAGATAAGACCCGTTTCGATTTTGGGTGATCCCTTGATCCCACCCAGAGCGCCGTGGTTCGTGTATGATGGCGCTCAGAAGGTGGGCGAAATCACTTCGGCTGCATGGTCTCCAGATTTCAGCACCAATGTCTCCATCGGCATGATCGATGCAAGCCATTGGGACCCGGGAACAATGTTGACGGTGGAGACACCAGAAGGTGTGAGGCAGGCGCGGGTCGAAGCAGCTTTCTGGAATTAGCAGCGTGTGACGTCGGCAGTGCTCAGCCCTTGCGCACGGCGCAAGGCAAATCGGGTTCTGTGCGACTTTTCACAACGACCGTATTGAGTTGGTGCCTCTTACGCTGTCTCGTCGCCCAGTTCTCCTATCGCCCGCCTTCCTATGACCTGCCTGACCATGACCCACCTGTCCATCTGTTGACGTGCCCGGCTGCCGGCCGGGTGAAGGCAAATGGTCTGTTGGTCTAAATTCCTGTCCAACCACCGTCCGCTTTTGAGGATGCCAAAGCCGCTGCGATAAATTCAACCCCGCGCAGGCCGTCTTCAATGTCCGGCAGATGCGCAGGGTGAACTGGGTCATCGCCTAAAATGGTGTCTGCAATCTCGTTGTAGAGAGCGCCAAAGCCTTCCAGATAACCTTCCGGGTGACCGGCAGGAATGCGGGCCGATACCAGAGCACCCGCGGCGAAGCCGCCACCATTGCGTGTAATACGACGCTCCGGCTCACCAAATGGGCAGAAAAAGAGTTCGTTGGGGTTTTCTTGTGACCAGCGGAGTCCGCCTTTATCGCCATAGATGCGCAAGCGCAGGCCGTTTTCATGGCCAATGGCCACTTGCGAACACCACAGCACGCCCCGCGCGCCTCCCGAGTAACGCAGCAAAATATGTGCATTGTCATCGAGCGAACGACCCTCCCCAAAGCTGTGCAAATCCGCGGCCAAGGTCTGGGTCCTCAGGCCCGAAACATACTCTGCCAGATGAAAGGCATGCGTACCGATGTCGCCAATTGCGCCGCCTCCGCCGGAGCGTTTGGGATCGGTGCGCCATTGCGCCTGTTTCAATCCCTCCGTTTCAACCGATGTCGCCAGCCAGTCCTGGGCATATTCCACCTGCACGACGCGGATATTGCCCAAATCGCCGTTTGCAACCATTTCCCGCGCCTGCCTGATCAGGGGGTAAGCGCTGTAATTGTAGGTGACAAAGAAGCGCGTGCCGGTCTCCTCCAGCGCCGTGCGGGCAATTGCAGCAAGACGCCGCGCGTCCTCCAGATCAGATGTGAGGGGCTTGTCGCAGATGACATGGATACCCCGGCGCAGAAACTCCCGCGCGGCCGCGTAATGCATGTGATTTGGGGTTACGATGGACACGGCATCGATCCCGTCGGGCCGGGTGGATTCGCGCTCAGCCATCGTTCTGAAATCGTCGTAAGAACGTTGTGCAGACACGCCAAGGGCCTCGGCAGAAGCCCGCGCCCTTTGCGGTGTTGATGAGAATGCACCGGCCACCAACTCATATCTGTCGTCAATGCGGCTGGCGATGCGGTGCACCTGGCCAATGAACGCGCCTTGGCCGCCCCCCACTTGCCCAAGCCTCAGTCGACGGGTCATGACAGCCCCAGCATTGTTCGGTTGGCTTGGTCGTCCTGCTCACCACCTGCAAAATCATCAAATGCAGTTGGGGTGACGCGGATCATGTGATCTTTCACAAAGGCAGCGCCTTCCCGTGCGCCATCCTGCGCATGCTTGATCGCGCACTCCCATTCCACCACGGCCCAGCCGTCAAAATCATATTGTGCGAGCTTGGAAAAGATCGCACCGAAATCAACCTGTCCATCGCCCAGTGAGCGAAAGCGACCAGCGCGTTCGAGCCATGATTGGTAGCCGCCATACACGCCTTGTCGAGTTCT
>JBCBZX010000334.1:0-3320 GCA_039815105.1 Pseudomonadota bacterium | reverse complement strand
CGGTGTCGAGTTCATGCATATTCAGGAACCGGATCGCAAAGCGTGGATTCAGGAGCGCATTGAGAGCCGCCGAAACCATACGGACTTCACTGAGCGCGGCAAGAAAGCGATCCTGGAGCGGCTGACGGCGGCTGAGACGTTTGAGCAGTTCCTGGATAAGAAATTTACGGGGACGAAGCGATTTGGTGTCGACGGCGGTGAGAGCCTTGTCCCGGCGCTGGAGCAGATCCTCAAGCGCGGTGGCCAATTAGGCCTGCGGGAGGTCGTCATTGGGATGGCCCACCGAGGACGTCTCAACATCCTCGCTAACTTTATGGCCAAGCCGTTTGCCGCCATCTTCTCCGAGTTTCAGGGCAATGCTGCGAAGCCAGACGATGTCCAGGGCTCCGGCGATGTGAAGTACCATTTGGGAACCTCCGCCGATCGGGAGTTCGATGGCACCACGGTTCACCTGTCCCTGACGGCCAACCCATCCCACCTGGAATGCGTGAACACCGTCGTTCTGGGCAAGGTCCGGGCTAAGCAACGCCAGTTGGGTGATGAGGAGCGGACGCAGGTCATGGGCCTCCTCCTGCACGGAGATGCAGCATTTGCAGGCCAGGGATTGGTCGCGGAGACCTTCGATCTGTCAGAGCTCAAAGGCTATCGCACGGGCGGCACGATCCATTTTGTCATCAACAACCAGATCGGCTTTACCACGGCACCGGCCTACAGCCGTTCCTCACCCTATTGTTCCGACATCGCCAAGAAAGTCGGTGCGCCAATCTTCCACGTCAACGGTGACGATCCGGAGGCGGTGGTCCACGTGGCCCGTATCGCGACGGAGTATCGTCAGACCTTCAAGTCCGATGTTGTCATCGACATGTTCTGCTATCGCCGCTACGGCCACAATGAAGGTGATGAACCAGCCTTCACACAGCCGTTGATGTACAAGAAGATCGCCAAGCATCCGACCACGCGTCAGCTTTATGCCGACCGATTAGCTGAAGAAGGCACCATCGGAAAGGCTGAGGGTGAAGAAATCAAGCAGTCCTGGATGACGCAACTCGACGATGCGTTTGAGGCTGCAAAGACTTACCGCCCCAACAACGCAGACTGGTTGGAAGGCCGCTGGAGTGGCATTGAACTGGCGCCCAACGATGAGCGTCGGGGCATCACAGCGGTCAGCCATGATTTGCTCCGTGAAGTCGGTGTGAAAATCTCCGAACCACCGCAGAACTTCAACCTGCACCGCAAGATCCAGCGTCAGCTCGAAGCCAAGCGCAAGATGATTGATGCCGGGGAAGGCATCGACTGGGCGACGGCGGAAGCACTGGCATACGGGACCCTGTTGCTGGAAGGCACGCCGGTGCGTTTGTCAGGCCAGGATTGCGGGCGCGGTACATTCTCCCAACGCCATTCGGTGCTTGTTGATCAGGAGAACGAAGATCGCTTCCTGCCGCTCAACAATATCCGTTTCGGGCAAGCCCCATACGAGGTGATTGACTCCAACCTGTCAGAGGCTGGGGTTCTCGGGTTCGAGTATGGGTACTCCATGGCTGAACCACACATGCTGGTGATGTGGGAAGCGCAGTTCGGCGATTTCGCGAATGGCGCGCAGGTGATCATTGACCAGTTCATCAGCTCGGCGGAGAGTAAATGGCTGCGGATGTCCGGCCTCGTGATGCTGCTGCCTCATGGATACGAAGGACAAGGGCCAGAACACTCCTCCGCCCGGTTGGAACGCTATCTGCAGCTTTGCGCCGAAGACAACATGCAGGTGGCAAACTGCACAACTCCGGCGAACTATTTCCACATTCTGCGCCGCCAGGTCCGCCGCCCGTTCCGCAAGCCTTTGATCTTGATGACGCCAAAATCACTGCTCCGCCATAAGCTCTGCGTTTCAAAAATGTCAGAGATGGCGACCGGCTCAACGTTCCACCGCGTCCTGTGGGATGATGGCGATCCAAACCTCGGGGGCTCTCTGCCTGAGGACAACAAGAAGATCAAACGCGTCGTGCTCTGCACTGGCAAAGTCTATTTCGATCTGTTCGAGGAACGCGAAAAACGCGGCTTGAAGGATGTCTACATCATGCGAGTGGAACAGCCCTATCCGTTCCCGTTCCACGTGATGAAGCAGGAAATGGCCCGATTTGCCCATGCTGAGATCGTGTGGTGTCAGGAAGAGCCCAAGAACATGGGGGCTTGGACATTCATTGCACCACGCATCGAACAGGTGTTGGGAGATGTGGACGCCAAATCCAAGAAACCGATTTATGCCGGTCGGGCAGAGGCCGCATCCCCCGCGACCGGGTTGGCCAGCCAGCACAAGATTGAACAGCAGACACTCGTTGACCAAGCATTGACCGTTGGGTTTACGGGTTAATTCATCGCACGTGATGTCAGAACGACTGCTCCGCCGAAAGTGAGGAAAAATCCATGGCGACCGAGATTGTTGTGCCCGCGTTGGGCGAATCGGTGACAGAGGGCACCATCGCAAAGTGGCTCAAAAAAGTGGGCGACAGCGTTGCCGTTGATGAACCTCTTGTGGAGCTGGAAACAGACAAGGTGACGTTGGAGGTGAATGCGACGGTTGCAGGCGCGCTTGCCAACATCAGTGCCGATGAAGGCGCGACCGTGGAGGTCGGTGCTGTCCTGGGACTGATTGAGGATGGCGCTGCAGTGACCGCTTCCAGCGCAGCACCTGCCGCGGCGGCAGCCCCAGATGCAGGCGGTGCCCCAACTGCAAGTAGTACCAGCGAGATCGACATTGTTGTTCCGGCACTTGGTGAGTCCGTTACCGAAGGCACTATCTCGAAATGGCTCAAACACGTCGGCGATGCGGTCGCGGTTGATGAGCCGCTGGTTGAGCTTGAAACCGACAAAGTCACGTTGGAGGTCAATGCGACCGCAGCAGGGGCTCTCGGCAGCATCGCTGCAGAGGCTGGTGCCACCGTCGAGGTCGGCGCAGTTATTGGCAAGATTTCCGGCGGTACAGCCGGTGCTGCACCTGCAGCACCTGCAGCAGCCGCGCCGCAACCGGCAGCGGCCTCTTCTCCCGCAGCGTCGGCCGGCGACAGCGATGAACAATCACCGGCGGTTCGCAAACTGATCGCGGAAAACAATCTCGACCCAGCAAAGATCAAGGGCACAGGCAAGGATGGTCGCCTGACCAAAGGTGATGTGTTGGCTGCAATCGAGAGCGGTTCTGCCAAGACAGCGGCCCCGGCTTCCGAGGCCTGTTCGAACAGCAGATCGAGGATACGCGCCTTACTGTCAGGGTCGAGGTTGCCCGTCGCTTCGTCCGACAGGATCAGATTTGGTTGCGTCACTAATGCGCG
>JBCBZX010000123.1:0-8289 GCA_039815105.1 Pseudomonadota bacterium | reverse complement strand
GTGCTGACGGCTTACTTCGCCGTGATGCGGCCATCGGTGTAAGGCGTATAGTCGCCGCCTTGGGCCGCAATATAGTCCGCCACCACCTGCTCAAGGCCGGGGCCGAAATCATAGGCGTTCATGCCGTTGGTTTCGAATACATCATAGCCGTCACCACCGCCGCGCATATAGTTGTTGGACACCACACCATAGGTCGCTTCAGGATCGATGGCTGCGTCCCCCACCATCACATCCGAAACGCGGCTACCGGCTTCAGCTGCGGCATCAAAGGTATATTTGAGACCAGCCACTTGAGGGAACCTGCCAGCGCCGTCCGCAATGCGCGACACACCGTTTTCAAGGGCAGCAATCACGTCTGCGCCCTTGAGCTCAAACGTCGCCAGCGTATTTTGGAACGGCAGAACTGTAAGCACCTCACCCATGGTGATCTCGCCAGCATCGATGGAGGCCCGCAAACCACCGCCGTTCTGGATGGCAATCTGCACGCCCTGATCCTTTGTGCGGTCGAGCATGGCGTCGGCTACCAAATTACCCATGGAACATTCCATGGCGCGGCACACCGCCCGGTCGCCATTGATGACATCTGCCGCACCGCCAACGACCTGCTTTTTAAGCTCCTCGATTGGTGCGCCTTTTTCAGCAATGTAAGCCAGCATGTCCGCGTCTTCAGGCACCAGGGCGCCCAGCAGTCGCGGCCCGCCTTCGGCTTCCACCACGTCGCCATTTTCGTCAAACTCAATGGTCAGTTCACCCAGATATTTGGAATAAGCATAGGCCTGCACGATCTGGGTTGGCTTGCCATTGGGAGCTTGCACAACAGTTGGGTAATCGTCTCCTTCCAACAGCGTGTGAGAGTGGCCGCCAACGATGACGTCAATGCCGTCCACCGCAGCAGCGATTTCCTTGTCACGGTTCAGACCCACATGGCTCAGCACGATGATTTTGTTGACGCCATCGGCTTCCAGCTGCCCCACCAGCTTAGCAATAATGTCTTCGGACTGAATGAAAGGCACATTGTCACCGGGAGATGAGGTCTCGGCTGTATCTTCGGCCAACACGCCGATAATGCCAATTTTCTCTCCGCCCTTTTCAACTACGATGTGGCTTTCGATCTTGCCATCAAGCAGCGGCTCGTCTGCAAGATTTGTGTTCGCGAACAGAAGCGGTGTTTCCACGGCATCGGCGAATTTTGACAGGGCTTCCGGTCCGTCATCAAACTCGTGGTTGCCCACTGCCATGGCGTCAAAGGCGATGCGGTTGACGACTTCGGCGGCCACCTCACCCTTATAGGTGGAGTAGAAAAGCGACCCCTGGAACTGGTCACCGGCGTCCAGCACGATGACATTGTTTCCCGCGCCTTCCAGCGCGTTGCGGCGCGTGTCAATGGCCGTCTTCACCCGGGCGGCACCACCAAAGCACTTGCCTTCGGCATTGTCCGATGGGCGGCAGGTAGAGTCGAATCGGTTGATGGGCTCGATCCGGCTGTGCATGTCGTTAATGTGCAGAATGGTCAGCTTGTACTCAGCCGCTGCCGGAGTGGCAGCAAGTACGAGTGTAGCTGCACCTGCAGCCAGTACGGATTTCAAGATTTTCATGGGGGCCCTCCTGTTGGCGTGGCGGCATCTTCGACGATGCCACCTGTTGCCATCTAGGAAATACGCAAATGTGACAGCGGGCAAGCCACTGTCACATTTATCCGCACATGCCCACTTTTGCGCCTAGTTCAGTAAGTTCGGCACAATCGTCACGATGTCAGGGAAGACATAGAGGATCGCAAGGCCCACCACCTGAATGATGACGAAGGGTATCGCACCCCGATAGATATGCCCGGTGGTGATGCCAGGGGGTGCCACACCACGTAGATAAAAGAGCGCGAACCCGAAGGGAGGCGTCAGGAATGACGTTTGTAAATTGATCGCAATCATGATGGTCACCCAAGCGGGATTGAGCTCGCCACCATAGATTACCGGCCCCACAATTGGCACCACGATGTAAATGATCTCCAGAAAGTCCAGGACGAAACCCAAGACAAACAGAATCGCCATTACGATCAGGAAGACCTGAAGCTCATTGTCGAAGGAGCGCAGAAAGTCCTGAATGTAGTGCTCGCCACCGAAGGAAATCAGCACCAGATTTAACACCTGGCTACCAATCAGGATGGTGAACACCATGGAAGTAACCTTGGTCGTTTCGCGCACCACCGGCGTCAACACATCGACGCGGAACAACACCCAACAGCTGTACAAAAGCCCAAAGAAGGCAAAGTGATAGGCGATTTGGGCTGCGACGTAGGCGATCCAATCCACCGTGGAAACAACTTCACGGGTGATGCGGAGGTCAAAATTAACTCCCACCAGGATCATGATCACCAAGGCAAAGCTGGCCCAGATGACAATCTTTGCCGCGCCATTTTCCTCTTTGAGCTTGCGATAGGCGGCCAGCATGATGGCCCCCGCCGCGCCCAGCGCCGCTGCAGGCGTCGGATTGGTGATGCCGCCCAAAATGGACCCCAGCACGGCAATGATGAGAATGAGCGGCGGAAACACCACGCGCACAAGTTCATTGTGCGACAGCCGTCGCACGGCGGTCCGCAATCCCAGATAGATCAATGCCAATGGCAGTGCGAGCACGATGAGCGTTGTGCCCGGCCCCATAAGAGGCCCGATAAACAAGACGTCGAACAGCAGCATGAGCACAACACCAGCCGCGCCGATGATAAGTGGACGCGGGCTGCCGGACGGGCTGACACCGCGGGCAAGAGCAAGGGTCAGGGCCACCAAAACAGCAAAGGTGACAATGCCAAAACCAATGGCCGGTGCATCGGCCACTGCGGCAGCTTGGGCGGCGGCCAGTTCTTCTTCGGTCAGTTCAACCGCCTCATCGCCAGCACCCGCAGCGGCAATCGCCGCAGTTTCCGCGACTGCCTTTTCCCACTCTTCGATGCCATGGAGCTCAATCATGGATTCCTGGCATCGGTCCGACACATTGGTCCGCAGGCTGGGGCTTGATGAGCTTTCGGAATAGATGGACAGGTCGGCGGTTTGCGACCCCACCAGGCCCGCATTCATGCCCAGTCCGACGGCAACGATGATCGCCGTGGGTGCGGCCAGGAACCAAAACAGGCCGTAATTGCGGCCAATGCCTTCAGATGTGCCGGAACCCATCTGCACCGCCGGCGCTTTGTGCGGATACAAAAGCGCGTAGCCAAACGCATAGGCGCCGTACAGGAAGGCCAGGAATATGCCCGGCAGCAGTGCCGCCTGAAACAAAGTCCCGACCGAAAGCACCGCCGGCTCGCCGAGATAGGTCAGCGCGTCTGAACACCCCGCCAGCTGAGCTCGTGTTTCCTGACCGGTGGCATACAGGTCGCCCACCAGCGTGCCCAAAAGTACGATCACAATGGAAGGTGGAATGATCTGTCCCAGTGTGCCGGAAGCTGCGATGACGCCCGTTGCCAGCTGCGGAGAGTAGCCGCTGCGCAACATGGTTGGCAGAGCAAGCAGGCCCATGGTGACAACTGTGGCACCGACGATGCCCGTGGAGGCGGCCAGGAAGGCACCCACAACTACGATGGACACCGCAAGACCACCGGGCAGCGGGCCGAACACACGGGCCATGGTTGTCAGAAGGTCCTCGGCGATGCGCGACCGCTCAAGCGTAATGCCCATCATAACGAACATGAGAACCGCAAGCAGGGTTTCGATGGACTGGCCTGCAATGACACGTTCGTTCATGCGGTTCACGATGAAGGAGATGTTGCGCTCCATGGCGACCTGCCAGCCGCCAGCGAACAGCGCTTCTTCGACCCTTGGCAAATCAGGGTACCGGAAAACAGATATGGCTTCTCGCGGCACCCCGTCGGCAATCAAAGCCCGATAGGCATCCGAGCCCACATCAATGGCCTGATGAATGAGCAGACCCGCCGAATCCAATGAGGCGATAATTGCAAAGGAAATAACGCCAGCACCACCGATCGCAAATGCGACCGGAAAGCCGGTCATGATTGCTCCGAACAACGTCACAAAGACGATGATCAGCCCAATCTCAACCCCATCAAGTCCAAATAACATGGTGTGCCCGTTTCCCCATTTGCTGCCCCCTCATGGCCGGTCGCCCATATGGCCCGTAAACTTCTGGCCCATAAACTTAGGCATGGCGCCGAAAGGCATATTTGTGTGTTGCGGCTCAGGTTGAGCCAGAATGCGCCGTGTGAGCGATCTCTTCGGCATTGTCGCCGATGACATCGCGGTCCAAATATTTGTCGGCGCTCTCTTCGCCCTCAACATATTCGAGGTAAGCGCGCCAGAAGACGGAGGCAGCCTGCATGAACACCAGCACGCAGAATGCGACGATCAGCACCTTGAAAATGAAGTAGGCGTCAAAGCCATTTGGGCTGAACCCGATGGTCTCAACATTCCATCGCAAAATGCGCGACTGCATGATCATGCGATCAAGTTCGCTGGTCGCAGACGGGTTGGGCACCACAAGATGTCGCCACATGAAAAACCAGGCGTACAAATAGGTGATGACCATCACTGGCATCATGAAAAACAGAGCTCCGCCCATGTCGATCAGGCGCTTGGCGCGATGCGACGCGCTGGCATAAAACAGGTCCACGCGCACATGGCCGCCCTGAACAAACGTGTAGGTCGCGCACAGGCAAACAACCATCGCATTGTAGAGCTTCAGTTCCTCGGACCACCACGACAGATCGCGGGTGAACGCCGTGCCCAACGGGCCCAGCTCAATGGCTGCGACGCGGAAAATGCGCTGCAGAAATACAATCATCACCTGTTGCAGAACCATGATCAGCGCCACCCAGGCCACGGTGCGCCCAACCATATTCGCGACGGCTTCAAGCCCGCGAACGCACGTCCAGAGGATGGATCGGCGCCAGAACATGCCCAGCGCAGTAATCAGTAGGAAAGCCGTCAATACGACGAAGAAAAATTCGGAGGAGCCACCATAGTAGATGAAGCGAACCAGGGCTTCCTTGTCGCTCCAATTGAGCCAGCTTTGCGGATTGGTGAGCGCCAAAAACAAATGATAAGGCGCAAGACCGATACCGCGCAAAATCCAGACAATGGTTTCCATTATGCCGTACCACCCCGCGGAAGTGAGCCAATCAATCTGGCTCGCCGCTAACAAAACAAGGCCGCCCGCTCACGGGGAGCGGGCGGGTCTTTCTTTCAAACGCTCGGCTTAGCCAGCGTTAACGCGGTTGCGCTGGCGCATATATTCGCCATCAGCCTGACCGTACCATGCAGCGGATTCTTCAAGAGAAGCGAAATAGCTATCAGCGATCTCCTTGTAGATCTCGTCGCTCATGTTCTCCTGGCGTACTTCTGCTGAGGCCTTACCGAACGCATCCCAAACATCATCTGGGAACTGGCGAACCTGGACGCCGGCGCTTTGCAGACGGGCAAGTGCAGCACCATTTTCGGCGAGCGAAAGAGCGGTGTTCTGAGCGTGGGCAGCTTCTGCGGCCACGCGGCACATTTCCTGCTGGGCAGCGGTCATGCCTTCCCAGATTTCCAGGTTGAAGCCCAAGTTCAGCGCAGAGCCTGGCTCATGGAAACCAGCGGCATAGTAGTTTTTGGTCACTTCCTGGAAGCCCATGCGCTCATCAGCATATGGACCAATCCACTCGGCGCCGTCGATCTGACCCGACGCAAGCGCCTGGTAGATTTCGCCGCCGGGAATGTTCTGAACCGATGCGCCGAGGCGACCGAGAACCTGACCACCCTGGCCCGGCATGCGGAAACGCAGACCCTGCAGGTCGTCAGCAGAATTGATCTCCTTATTGTACCAGCCACCGGGCTGCATGGCGGTCATGCCACACATGATTGGCTTGAGGTTGAACAATGCCGACAGGTTGGCGTGCAGTTCCGCACCGCCGCGGCGGTAGTACCAGTTGGCCAGCTCTTGAGCCGTCATGCCGAACGGCACAGACGTGAAGAACGCAAAGCCGGGATGCTGGTTCAGGAAGTAGTACTCAGCGGAGTGGTAGACATCTGCCTGACCAGACGACACGGCATCAAACACTTCAAACGCGCCCACAAGGCTGCCGGCGGACATTTTGTTGATGGTGATTTGACCATCGGACATGGCCTGAATGTTATCGATCCATGTTTGGGCAGCGTCATCAAAGACTGCAAAGCCGTCTGGCACGGATGTGACCATAGTGAGTTCGACTTTGCCCTGTGCATAGGCTGGGGCTGCGAGCGTGGATGCGGCGGCGGCACCACCAGCAATGCCTGCACCCTTGATAAATGAACGACGGTCCATTGGTATTCCTCCCAAATTAGAGCCTGCTCCGAACGGATTTCGGCCGCAGAACGCGAAAGCGTATGGGAGAACTAGGGCAGCCCACAACACTTGTCACCCGCTCCGATTGCGCAGTTAGAGTAAGTACTATTACGTAGCCACGTGGGCAGTTCACGGATTTATGCAGCTGTTGCGAACCGTTATCACACCAACCTAAAGACCAATCATGGACGACGTGAAGCTTAGCGCAGACGAGAAAACGATGGAAAACGAAGAAGTGGCTGCCGCGCCCCGCCCATCTTTTCGGCGGCTGTCATTGCGGACAAAACTGGCGCTCATCGCCGTTCTGCCCATTCTGATTGTCGCAACTATTATGGCAGCCGTGTTTTCGCAACAGAGCCGCGCGCTGCTCGAGGCTGAAACGGCGACCATCCGGTCCGAGTTCGCCGCGGCAAAACGGGTCGAGTTGCGCAATTATGGCGTGATGGCCCTCAACTCAATCCGCGATTTATATGAGACCGAACCTGGGGGCCGCGAGCAAGCTCAGCTGCGCGTCAAGCGCATTCTCAACGATATGGAATATGGCGCGGACGGCTATTTCTTCGTCTATGCCGAAGACGGCACGAACCTTGTTCATCCACGCCTGACCAACCTTGTGGGCAAAAATGTCTGGAACATGCAGGACGCCAATGGCGACTTCGTCATTCGCAACCTGATCGAGAAGGCCCGCGCTTCAACAGAGGGTGACTTTCACAGATATGTCTGGCCAAAGCCCTCCACGGGAAACATCACCGAAAAACTGGGCTACTCCGTGTTTCTTCCAAAATGGGGCTGGATGTTTGGCACCGGTTTGTACCTCGACGATATCGACGCTCAAATTGCGATCTTAGGAGAGCAGCTCGACAGCAACATTCAGGACACACTGACGATTCTACTGGGGGTCACCGCCGCCGTTGTTCTGCTGGTGATCGGGCTTTTGGTCGCCTTCTCCCTGTCCGAGCAGCGTATGGCAGACGCCCGGCTCCACGCCCTCACCCGCCGGATCGTCAACGTTCAGGAAGATGAGCGCAAAAGGGTCAGTCAGGAATTGCATGATTCCATTTCGCAACTGCTCATCGCGGTGCGCTACAATCTCGATGCCGCGCTGGGGCGCTCCACCGAAGTGCCAGCGGTCAGTGCGCTGGTGCAGAAATCCGGCAGAACACTGGAGACCGCCATCTCCGAAGTGCGCCGCATTTCCAAAGATCTGCGCCCATCTGTACTCGACGATATCGGACTTGTGTCGGCGATCCGAGCGCTAGCGGAGGATTTTGGCGCCAGCGGCCTGGACATCTCGGTAGATGCCGACCCGCAACCGCCACGGTCCGCCAGGTTGCCGGAAGAGGCCAGAACCGCACTGTACCGCGTGACCCAGGAAGCGCTGACAAATATCGCCAAACACTCGGGCGCCACCCGAGCTTTGATCACCATGCGGATTACCGAGCGCCACGTCGCACTGCGCATTTGCGACAATGGCAAGGGCTTCAACGTCGCCCAACGCGAAGAGGGCGAAGGCGGCCTGGGCCTGCGCAACATGCGCGAACGTGTGGAACTGCACAATGGTTTGTTCCTGATCCGCTCCAATGCGGAAAAAATCGGCTCAAAGATACGGACTCGACCATCGGACGAAAGCTGGGCCACAGAAGTTATGGTGCGGATGCCGCGCCAGCGCGTGTCGCCAAACGACCAGCAGGACAACCATATTTTCAGCGAGGCGGCAGAATGAGCACCATACGCCTCCTCATTGCCGACGACCATGAATTGGTGCGCGATGGCATACGCGCCCGACTTGAGGCTGAGCGCGATTTTGAAGTGGTTGGGGAAGCCAGCAATGGCCGCAAGGCCGTGGAACTGACTGAAACCCTGCGCCCGGACGTCGTCATGATGGACATGTCCATGCCCGAGCAAAACGGGCTTGAAGCGACCGCCGACATTCGCGCGCGGGGCCATGAATGCGGCATTCTCATCCTCTCGATCTTCGAC
>JBCBZX010000249.1:0-4525 GCA_039815105.1 Pseudomonadota bacterium | reverse complement strand
TGAAATATTACCGCCAGTTCCACGCAGATGCGACGGCTGACGGCTGCGAGTACTTTGTGCTCACAGCTGCAGCTATTGGCGGAATCATAAAAACCAACGCCTCCATCTCTGGCGCCGAAGTGGGGTGTCAGGGGTGAAGTGGGGTCGGCTTCGGCCATGGCTGCGGCTGGTCTTGCAGCAGCGTTGGGCGGAACGCCAGAACAGGTGGAGAACGCCGCCGAGATCGCCCTTGAACATCACCTAGGTATGACATGCGACCCAGTGGCTGGGCTGGTCCAAGTGCCTTGCATAGAGCGTAACGCCATGGGCGCGATCAAAGCCGTATCAGCCGCCACGTTGGCGCTCCGGGGCGACGGAACGCATTTTGTGCCACTGGATGTGTGCATCGAAACCATGCGTCAGGTGGGGCGCGACATGGACACACGCTACAAAGAAACCAGCCAGGGCGGGCTGGCCACCAATATGGCGGCGCGCCACGGCGGTGGCGCTGCCAACATTTCGGTCAACGTGCCTGAATGTTGAGCCTTGTCTGCGCACGGGTGCCTGTGCGCTGATCAAACTGCCTGTTGAACTAGGCGCTTCGATTGTGCAAAGACGGCAGATGCCTGAAGGCGGGGGGCCTTCAGAACAACGCTTTCATACAATCCAGCGAGGCGACCGCGCGTGGAATATTTCGTTCAGCAGCTGATCAACGGGGTAACCCTTGGTTCGATCTATGGCCTGATCGCCATTGGCTACACGATGGTTTACGGCATCATCGGCATGATCAATTTCGCCCATGGCGACATCTTCATGGTGGGCGCCTTCATCGCCATCATCTGCATCGTCGCATTGGGCATCACTGCGGCCAGCGGCACGCTGACACTGATATTTGCGCTGCTGTTGGTTTTGCTGATCGCTATGCTGTTCACCGCCGTTTGGGGCTGGGCAGTTGAGCGCATTGCCTACCGGCCGTTGCGAGGGTCATTCCGGCTAGCGCCCCTGATCACGGCGATTGGCATGTCCATCGTTCTGCAGAACTTCGTCCAGATCAGCCAGGGCGCCCGCAACAAGTCGATCCAGCCAATTGTAACGGGCGGCACGGATGTGATGACCAATTCTGAAACAGGGTTTGTCGCCTATATGTCCAACATGCAGGTGCTGATCATTGCCATCACGGTGGCACTGATGGCGGGCTTTACATTGCTCATCAACAAAACGTCGCTTGGCCGCGCCCAGCGCGCCTGTGAGCAGGACACCAAGATGGCAGCTTTGCTGGGCGTCAACGTGGACCGCACGATTTCGCTGACCTTCATCATGGGCGCTGCGCTGGCATCAGTCGCGGGTGTCATGTTCCTCCTCTATTACGGCGTCGTCGATTTCTACATTGGCTTCCTCGCGGGAGTGAAAGCCTTTACCGCAGCCGTTCTCGGCGGCATCGGCTCCCTGCCCGGCGCCATGCTCGGCGGCCTGCTCATCGGTCTTATCGAAACATTCTGGTCAGGCTATTTCTCGGTTGAATATAAAGATGTGGCCGCGTTCTCGATCCTTGCCATCGTTTTGATCTTCATGCCTTCCGGCCTGCTTGGAAAACCTGAAGTCGAGAAAGTCTGATCCATGGCGGTTGCTAACCCAGCGGACCTCAATGCTCCGCAAAAAGACACGGCGTTGGTCACATCGCTCAAGGAAGCGGCAGCTGCGGGAATCATCGCCGCGGCCATGGCCTTTTTCCTCGTTGGCGTGAAAACCGATATTGCTCCGGGCGGTGTAGCCCTGAGCTATCGTTGGCTCGCCGTCCTTCAGGTCGCAGCCATAGTTGCGGCGGGGCGGTTCGTCTTCTCGTTCTTCTTCTGGTCTCGCGACCGAAAGGCTACTGGCATTTTAGATGCTGGCCTCAATGTCCTGTCGAAAGCTGGCAGTGGCGGCGCGGGCAAAGTGTTCAGCGTTGTGATGTTGATCCTTGCTTTCACGCTTCCATTTCTTCTCCAAATCATCGCGCCTAGCTCTGCTCGCTATTGGGTCGATATCGCAACGGTCGTGCTGATCTACGTCATGTTGGGCTGGGGCCTGAACATTGTTGTGGGCCTCGCCGGTCTGCTCGATCTGGGTTATGTCGCTTTCTACGCCGTTGGAGCTTATTCCTACGCATTGCTGGCCACCACTTTCGAACTATCCTTTTGGATCTGCCTGCCGCTGGCCGGCATCCTGGCTGCTTTCTGGGGCATTATTCTAGGCTTTCCGGTCCTGCGCCTGCGAGGTGACTATCTGGCCATCGTGACGCTGGCCTTCGGCGAAATCATCCGTGTGTTACTGCTCAACTGGTACGAGTTCACCGGCGGCCCCGATGGCATCAACCGCATCCCGCGCCCGTCTTTCTTCGGCATTGCCGAGTTCAAGCGTGGTGAAGATGGTTTTGCGGCCATGTTCGGCCTCGACTTCTCATCCATTCACCGGGTGATCTTTCTGTACTTCCTCATTCTCGCCCTCGCGTTGCTGACCAACTGGTTCACCCTGCGCATGCGCAAACTGCCGCTCGGGCGGGCATGGGAAGCCTTGCGAGAAGATGAGATTGCCTGCCGCTCGCTGGGCATCAATACGACGACCACCAAGCTGTCTGCCTTCGCGATTGGCGCCATGTTTGGCGGCTTTGCAGGTTCGTTCTTTGCATCACGTCAGGGCTTCATTTCACCCGAGAGCTTCACTTTCATCGAAAGTGCGATCATTCTGGCTATTGTGGTGCTGGGCGGTCTTGGGTCACAGGTCGGCATCGTTATTGCAGCCATCGTACTGATCGGCGGCACGGAAGTGTTCCGGGATCTTGAAGAGTACCGGATGCTGATCTTCGGCCTTGGCATGGTGCTGATCATGGTTTGGAAGCCGCGCGGTCTGGTTTCCACCCGCAATCCCAGCGTGTTCCTCAAACGGCGCAAGGCGGTTTCTGCCGACCTTGTGGCCCAGGGCGAGGGCCACTGACATGGACCAGATCAACACATCCGGCATCAACGGCACCCCGCTTCTACAAGTTGAGCATCTGACGATGCGCTTTGGTGGCCTCGTGGCCATCGATGACCTGTCGTTCAGCGCATATAAGGGCGATATCACCGCACTGATTGGCCCAAACGGCGCGGGCAAAACGACGGTCTTCAACTGCATTACGGGTTTCTACAAACCAACCGAGGGCCGCATCGCCTTTGCCCATGAGCCCGAAGCTTTACGCAAGATCGACGCCGTGACCGAAACCGGCAAACGACATGATGATGAAGGCGCGGCGCTGTATCTGCTTGAGCGGATGCCGGATTTTGAGATCGCGAGGGACGCAAAGGTTGCCCGCACGTTCCAGAACATTCGCCTGTTTGGCGGCATGACGGTGCTCGAAAATCTGATGGTGGCACAGCACAATGCTCTGATGGTGTCATCTGCCTATTCGATCGCGGGACTGTTCAACTTCAAATCCTACCGCGAAGGCCAGGCCTATGCGCTGGAGCGGGCTCAGTTCTGGCTGGACAAAACTGGCTTGACCGACCGTGCTGATGATCCCGCGGCGGACCTTCCTTATGGCGACCAGCGGCGCCTGGAAATCGCGCTCGCCATGTGTACGGAGCCGCGCCTGCTTTGCCTGGACGAGCCGGCGGCCGGCCTCAACGCCAAGGAAAGCGCGGAACTGAACAAGCTCCTGCTTTTCATCGGCAAGGAATACGGCACTTCAGTGCTGCTTATCGAGCACGATATGAGCGTGGTCATGGAAATCTCCGACCATGTTGTTGTGCTCGACTACGGTCGAAAGATTGCCGATGAGAGCCCTGAATCGGTGCGCAACGATCCGAAGGTGATCGCCGCCTATCTTGGCGTGGATGAGGACGAAGCCACGGGGTTGACCCAGGACGACAATGCCCAACGATCTACAGATGTCGCCCCAGCGGAAAAGCCTGCGACCTCAGCACCGCGCGCCGCTAAAGTGGCCGATACGCTATCGGCGGCAAATGACGTGCAGACGAAGGCAGCCGCCGCGTCCACAACCGGCATAGCCAAACGCCCCAAAACCACAACAAAAGCAGCTACTGCCAAAAAACCAGTCGCTGCTGCGAAACCAACAAAGCCCAAAAAGCCAACGGCAGCGCAGCTCAGGCGAGAGCAGGCCGAAATAGACGCAAAGCTGGCCGCTCTGCCAAAGGGCGCGTCAGCGTTTGATAAGGCCAATGCAGTTGGCAAAAAGCCTGTGGGCCTTCCCAAGCCGCGCAAAGCCGGTGCTGACGATCTGAAGCTCGTCAAAGGCATCGGTCCGGTGAACGAGAAAAAGCTCAACGAACTAGGCGTGTACCACTTCGACCAGATTGCCAAATGGGACCGGCCTCAGATTGCTTGGGTGGGTACGTTCCTTGCCTTCCCCGGCAGGATTGACCGTGAAGAGTGGACCCGGCAAGCGCACACGCTGGCTAACCCAAAAAAGGCAGTAGCCAAGCCCGCCGCGAAGAAGCCCGCTGCCCGCAAAACCGCAGCTAAAGGAGCGAAGAAATGACGGAACCGCTCCTCAACATCCAGGGTGTTG
>JBCBZX010000011.1:0-21229 GCA_039815105.1 Pseudomonadota bacterium | reverse complement strand
GCATCCGGCAACCCGGTCTGGAAATAGGTTGGTTGTTTCGACAGGTGACCAGCGATGTTCTGGAGGCAACCAACAACAAGCAACGACCTTTCCTTTATGGTTCTTTGCCCCCCGAGCCGGTCTATTTTTCCCCGCCAAAACTGGATCAGACAAAGCCGGCACCAGCCAAAGAGTTGCAAACTGCCGTTAAACCGAAGACTGCACCCAGCGACGAGGCGAGCCAGGCGTGGCAAGCCATAAGTCAGTCCGCCAGCCCTGCCATGCTGAAGGTGTTCATCAGTCGATACCCGGACTCTGTGTACACAGCCTTCGCCGAAGCCCGGTTAAGTGAATTGGAAGCCGTTGCGAGTGCTGCGGCGCCTGCCCAAACTCTGGCAAGCAATAATCAACGCGAGCGATTGGAGGTTGAACTCAAACGCAGAGCTGAGGATTTCGTTCGGTACCGCTACCTTGGTAGTTCTCGTACCGATGAGGCGCATTATCGGTCCATATTTGCGGATTTAGTTGACTATTATGGCAAGCCCAGTGTCCCGCGCCAGGAAGTCATTCGAGACAAGCGGGCCTATTTTCGCCGGTGGTCCAGCTTTGAGTATCTGCACCGCTCTGGCAGTTATGAAGTCCTCACCATGGATGATCCCGCCCTCGTTCGCGCACAAGTGACGATGTCTTTCCGGGTGGAAAACGATGACAAGCGAATTGAGGGTTTGGCGGAAACGACTCTCACCCTGCGGAACGAGCCTGAAGGACTCCGGATCACATCCGAAAACTCCAGGACCCTTGACACCCGGACAACTGACCTCAAGCCCGTAGTCCGGTCAACTGCGTCATGCTCACCAAACGGGGGCAGTTGGCATGTGAGCTCTATCAGGACCAACGACACACTTCTTGTTCGTTCCGGTCCTAGCAAGAGTTTTGGCGCTATCGGCGAACTGCCCTGGAATGCACAGGGCATAGCTACCAGCGCCTGCCGTGCTGGAAAATGGTGCAAAATCTCCTTTGGCTGCATCAGGGGATACGCGTTTGGAAAATATTTAAGCCAGGGGAATGTTGGCGAGCGCAGCTCGCGATACTCGGCCCGCTACAGCGTTGTCGATCATCCGTCTTCTGAACCGCTGAACGTGCGATCCGGCCCCGGGACCAATTACCCGGTCGTGGGGGGCCTTCCCTACAATGCACGCGACGTGCGGGTAGGGGATTGCCAACGAAAGACCGGCTTCCGTTTCCGTTGGTGCACTGTTGAATGGCAAGGCACTGCGGGCTGGGCTTATGGAAAGTATCTGGCCAACGGAAGTGGCGCGAAGCCACTACCTTGAGCTAGCGAGCTCAAACCGCCGTTGCTTTTCCCACGCAGCGCATTGCCTTCGATGGCATTGTGTAGTTCGTTAAAGGATGAGGATTGGGAATAAAGAGCTGTTATTCTATGACGGGGTTTATTGATAGACTTGCTGCAGCCGTTGGTTTGGTCATCTTGCTGACCTTTCCGGTTACGGCCTTTGCTCAATCTCATGTCGCTCTGGTTATCGGAAACTCTCAATACACAGCTGCGATTGACCTCAAAAATCCCAAAAATGACGCTGAGGATATAGCGGACAAACTCGACGCTATTGGCTACGACGTCACAGAGAGACTCGACGCTTCCGCTCAAGACATGAGGCTGGCGCTTGGGCAGTTTCGGCGTAAGGCCAGTCAAGCTGAAGTTGCCGTGGTGTATTATGCAGGCCACGGAATTCAAATTGCCGACAAAAACTATCTGCTCCCCGTTGATGTCGAGCTCGAAAATCCGGACGATGCACAGTTTTTTGCCATACCGCTCAATGACTTGCTGTTAGCTGTCAAAGGCGCAAAAAAACTGCAGGTAGTAATGCTAGATGCCTGCCGTGATAATCCATTTGAGGAACTGCTACAGGCTGGGGCAGGGCAAAGATCGATGGTCGGCTCAAGAGGGTTGGCATCAATCGACAAAGACCGCCAACCTTCGGGCAGCGTTATTGGATTTGCGGCAGAGGCGGGCAAAAAAGCGTCCGACGGCGCTGGTAGAAACAGCCCATACGCAGAGGCCATTCTTGCAAATCTGGATTCTGCTGATCTGGAAGTTGGCCGCTTCTTCCGAAAACTGCGGTCATCTGTGGACGAAGTCACAAATGGCGAACAGACACCGGTGAACTCCAATCGTCTTTCGGACGGTTATTTCTTCATTCACCCAAACGGTCGCGAGCCTCAACAGCAGATCGATACCTCGCCTCACGCGGAGAATGGTTCCTCGACGGCAGTTCCACAAAGATTGCAGCCAGACCCGCTGATCGCGCTGGAACGGCGGGCAGGTGAGGCTTGGAAACTGATCAATGACAGTGATGACCGCGATGACATAGAAGTGCTCACCGACTTTACTGACGAGTTTGAAGGCACATTTCTGGCGCGACGCGCTGTTCGTAGGATAGAGCGGTTGCAGGCAAGACAGAAGCCGCCCGAGCCAGAGCCTCCATTAGAAGTCGCTTCCGTCGAACCGCCTCCTGTGAAAGTAGACCTGCCCTTCATGGCGATTTATCAGGGATTGGACTTTTTCGGTGGCGATCTGACCGAAACAGGTGTTCGATCATCATCGGCCAACAGTTGTGCTCGCCTGTGTGGCGACGAACTTCAATGCAGAGCGTTCACCTACGTAAGCGAAATTCAAAAGTGCTTTCTGAAACGAGGCTACGAAGCTGTCGATTCATTTAAAGGCGCTGTTGCTGGAATCGTCTTTCGCGGTAGTGGCATAGAGGCCGCTCCAGTGATGACCACGGACTGGGACATCCTTTTGGAGCAGGACCTTCGCACATCACAAGACCTGGATGATTTGCGGAATATAGACTCGTTTAGAACTTGTAGGACGATGTGCTCACGCACCCGTGGCTGCCGGGCGGTTACCTATTCTGCAAAGCTGGATCGTTGCTGGCTTAAAGACACGGCCAACATACGTCCTGTGAGGGACAGGAATGTTCAAAAAAACCGGATCAGTTCGGCTATATCGAGACGCAGTTACATTGAGGCGAGTGACGCGATTCCGCTTCAAAGACGCTGATGCCAAGTTAAAGGAGTGCGGCCTGCCCGTAGCTGCCCTCCCGTAGCTCACATGAGGTCCCAAGCCCTCCAAATTGGCTAAAAAATATCTAACTCGCATCATTAATCGATACTTAATTCAGGTCTGGTAGCGCTTAATCCAAACTTGTTTGGAGGCTCGAATGCGTACTTTGCTCGGCGCTGTATTTCTCTTCTGGGCGCTTTGTTCAAACGCTTGGGCAGGTCCCGCCACATCCCAGATTGGGGCGCCACCACCGGTCGGCCAGCCTCAATATGAACTTGTAAGTACTGAGAAACCACCCCTTGATAAGGCCGCCTACAGATCCATGGTCGGTCAAATGTTCCTGCTTGGTTTCGACGGCGATACACTTGCCTCACAGGGCTTTCAAAGAGTTCTTAGCTACGTTTCTGAAGGCAGAATTAGCGGTGTCATATTCTTCAAACGCAACATCACAAACCGTGATGAGCTGATCCGCATGACCAATGCGCTGCGGGCAGCGCAGCCTGTTGGAAAGCCGGTTCTCATCGCAATCGATCAGGAAGGCGGCCGCGTTCAAAGGTTGACGAAGACGAACGCGAATGTCGCTCCTACAGATTCTGCAGCAAGTCTTGTACAGAAGGGTGAGGGTGCCGCTCGTTTGCAATATGAGCGCCTCGCAGCCAACTTGAGGGACTTAGGCATCAACTTCAATCTTGGTCCGGTTGTTGATTTGAATATCAATCCAGCTAGCCCTGCAATCGGCCTGCTTGGGAGAAGTTATTCGTCTGATCCGGAGTTGGCCGTTCGCTTTGCCCGCATCTTTGTGGAAGCACATCGTCAGCATGGCATTCTAACGTCGCTGAAGCATTTCCCCGGGCACGGTTCGAGCGATCAGGACAGTCACAAGAGCTTTGTGGATGTATCGAGCTCTTGGCGCCAGATAGAGCTGCAGCCATTTCAACAAATGATCGATTCCGGCTTTGCAGACTCGGTTATGGTGGGCCATGTCCACAACAGCACTTTGGACACCTCTGATCCAACCAGTCCAGCCCCCGCGACGCTGTCGCTCAACGTTATACGTGACCTTCTGCGAGATCAGATGGGCTTCACAAAAGTGGTTGTCTCCGATGATATGGACATGGCTGCCATTACTGATTTCTACCTGCGATACGATGCTTTGATAAAGGCAATCTTCGCCGGCAACGACCTGATTATCTATTCTGGAGACCTATCGGAAGATCGCCTCAATGGCATGACCGACAAGGTTCTTGAGTTCGTGATAAAACAACCAGGTTTTGCTGAGATCGTGGAGAAGGCGTCGAACCGCGTTATCAGGATGAAAGAAGGCCTGACTGCATTGACGACTCAGTCTGTCACCCGTTCGATCATTACAGGAAGCGTAGCCAAGTCTCGGTCCAAGGTGGTCTATGAGACGTCAAAGGAATTCAAGACCAAGCTTTGGCGTCCACCATACAGGTTCGCACTCGCTCGTGAAATTCAGCGTTAGATGTCTTGAGGCTGCCGCTTCGGGCAGCTTTTCGCCGCTGGAAGCGCAAAACTTATACGAGAATTGCGCTGGTACCGCGCCAAAGCTAGGCTTCCCTCTATCGTAGGGAGGTCTAGGTTAAATGCGGGTTTGGTTGGCTCTGTTTGTCTGTATGGCATTGGTTCGCATCGCACATGCGGCCGACCACGCGTTGGTTATAGGCAATGCAAATTATGCCAGCCTTGGTGAGTTGAGAAACACTCACAATGATGCGGAAGAATTTCATCGAGTTTTTAGCGAGCTGGGCTTCAGTTCCACCCTGTTGAAGGATCTGACTTTAGATGAAACATGGCGGGCCATCGACGAGTTGGCCGCTCGAGTTCTACCAGGTGATCGAGTTTCGCTTTTCTACGCAGGGCATGGTTGGAGCGACGGAATTGAGAACTTCATTTCTCCCATAGACTCGCCCAGACGCGGTAGCGATCGACAGCTGAAGCGCGCGTCGATAACGCTTCAAAACGGGCGTGACGGCATCTTGGACGAACTTAAGAAAGCCGGGGCCTCACTCACTTTTGCTGTCATAGATGCTTGTCGGAACAACCCGTTTGATCCCCTACCTGGGCGAAGAGGCGCGGTCATGAGCCGCGGCCTCTCCAAGATGGACAATCTCAGCGGCAGTTTTGTAATTTTCTCCGCTGGGCCCAACCAAGAGGCATTGGATCGTCTGCCCAGCGACGGATCCGATCAGAAGCTGAGTGTCTTTGGCCGGTCTTTCCTGCCATATTTAGAGCAGGGGATGTTTCTCGAGGACGCCATTGCCGAGGCTCAGATCAAAACCAGGCAGCTTGCGATATCCTATGATGGTCACCAGCAGCTACCGGTTTACCTTGATGGAACTGCCGGCAAAACATGTTTGGGCCAGTCCTGTGCAACTGGTGCAAAAGCGCTGATCGATCGTTCTCAAAGTGCTTACTTGGAAGCCTCCGAACGTGGCACGTTTCAAGCATTCGAAATGTTTTTGAAAGACCATCCCAGAAGCCCGTTCGCCACCGCCGCGCGTCAACAGCTTTCTCTTCTGCGCAAATTAAAACCTCAATCGTCGCCATCGGAAGCCGCGCTTAACCGTCCTGCCCAGGGTCCTGGCAATGGCTTGGGCGAGCAATCTTTGAATTCCACTACGGGTTCGAGCGCTTTTTTCGTTCAACTGTCTGCGCAACGCTCGCTGTACGCAGCACACGCTTCTTTCGCAGACATTCAACGTCGTCACTCAAAGGTGCTCTCCAGTTTAACGCCTGATATCCAAAAGAGCGAAATTCCAGGTAGGGGCACCTACTACCGCGTTCGTGTTCGTATGGGCAGCCGCGCTTCAGCGAGCTCGCTTTGCGAACGGCTTAAACGCGCAGGCGATAGCTGTTTTGTTTCGCGATAAATGGCACTGGTAAAGCTCTGTTGGAGGGGCGGTGCAGTTGTCGCGGCCTCTCCAAGCTTGGCTTGCGATGATCAAACGCCGACGAAAGAGTGTCCGGATAACCCGATCTTTCATCTCACTCCATAAAGGAGCAAAAAGTTGCTTAGTGCAAAACGCATCTCCCAAAGGCTTGGATCGGTCGCTGAGTTGCTGTTCTCATTGCTATTAGCGTTGCAAACCAACATCACCTCCGGTCGGACCAGGTCTGCCATTGCGCTCGTCACGATGGCACTGTTGAGCTTGGGTATTTCTGCAAATCAAGACAGCGCCCATGCAGCGGATTTCATCGAGCGTCCGGACCTGTTGCCCTATCTCAACAGCTTGCAAAGGCTGTATCCTGCTCAAGGCCCAAGCTCTATTTATGGAAAGCGATCGCAGCCAGATCCTGATTTTCTGAGCACAATGTTCGGGGGCAATGTTTTTCGCGAAGAAAATCCCGACTTTGCGTCACGCGTTGTGGAAATACGCGGAACGATCCAAAGCGGTGATGCCAAGAAACTCTCCGATATTTTAGCAAAAGGCGACTACTGGCCGTTATCCGTAGTCTTCAACAGTCCAGGCGGCAACTTTCTCGAAGCCTTCCAGATCGCTGAAGCCATATTCACGGGCAGCTCTCCTCAGGACCCACGACCCATCCGAGTTTTTGTTTTGCGCGGTATGCCGTGTCTGTCGGCATGTGCGATTGCATTTGCGCTTGTCGTTCCTCCGGACGAACGTGATGTCCGCTTTGTTGAGGAAGGAGCTCAGCTTGGCTTCCATGTGGCGTCACTGCCACCGGAGCAAATGCAAACGAGGGAGCAAGTTGGCCGGATATTGAACTTGTCATACGATATAGCCGACCGCTTCAACCAGCTGCTGCTCGATCAGGCTAACCCGCCCGAGTTGCTGGAGGAGATATTGAAGCATAGGTCGCCGACAAGTTTTTTTGTTTTGGACGGTTCTGCGAGGACATGGAAGCTGGGCTTCTCTCCAGTTTCGTCCAGCATCAGCTCACGCCAAGTGTTCGCTGACAATCTCGGGCGTGACGCTCTTGCCAAGTTGTGCCAATTCTACCATGAAAACGGGAAAATGTATGTGCTGGCTGGTGAGGTAGAATGGACCTTCGGTGGCAGTGATTTTCGTAGGTTTGAACCGCGAGACTTTCCGACAGGCGGCCGAAAATTCTACGCTCTGGGTGACGATGAAATTTCATGTGGATTTCGGTTTGGGGCCGACAATTCTCTGTCAATAGCGATCTGGCGCGGGCCGCGGGGGTGTTTGGAAGTAGAAGAAGATGAAAAAAAAGAAGAATGGTGTGCCGTCGAAGGCTTTGAAGCAGCGCCCGTCACAGTTGCTATGTTAGCTCATGTGCTGGGCTGCCCCCTCGGCCAACTTGATCCTGGGCTCCATGCGGAAGGCGATAAACTTACGATCTCAACCAGAGCGTCAGTCAATTTGCGCGCCTTGCCGAGCACCCAAAGCGAAGTATTGAGAATTTTGGATAAGGACGAAGAGCACCAGGTCGACGCCTGCATGATAACCGATGACGCACAGAGCTTGTGGTATCGGTTGACTGCGTCTGGCCAGAAAGCCGGGTGGATCAGTGCTCGTTTTGCGTCTCTGGGATACGTGTACATAAATAATTGAGGAGCGGTAGACTTGCGACGCGCTGGGTCTGCGTCAGTGGGTGGCGCATCACAGCCAGCGACAGGTTGAAGGCCCATAGTAAGCATTCAAATTGCTACGCCGCGTGACGACAATACCGCCTGATTGGAGGCTATGCCAAGCTCACCATTGCCTGCACGGGCTTGGCTGGAAACCCTTTTGGTTTAGGAAGTTCACTCCAACCCCCCTGCCAAAAGTCGCACTTACCAAAACCACCAATGACAGCTCTAATGCTGGCTGTGTGTCCCTATCGGCCCGCTCCCACGCCGCAACAAACTCATTCATGCTTGCACTGACGCACCGAAGGCGACCAGCAAGACAATTGTTGCTCAAAATCACCCATCCGTGTGAATGACCAAGCCAACTGATATTAATGGTTTGTAAACTTATATTTGCGCGCTAAAAGTTTGCTTGCGCAGGGCATCTGAGATCATCGTACCTCGTCTTCGTTAAGGCGCAAACGTTTTCGCAAGTGTCCACCGTAGCAGCAGCAGCTCGCCTAAGGCAGGCTAGAAGACCAGGTTGCAGGGGCTTCCATGTTTCATTTTCGTTCACGTTCGGTTCAAACCGGCATCCGTCAGCAGAGCTTGCGCAAGCACTGCCGTCTGGGCCGCGCCACGCAGCTGGTGATTGTTTTGGCTGCCGGTACGACCGTTGCTCTAGGAAAACCAGCTTTAGCCGATACCGTCTCGTGGACCGCTGCAACCGACAACAATTGGAACACAACAACGGCAAATTGGTTTAATCAGACTATATCTATGGCTGGTTCCTTTACGAACGGCGACTTAGTCTTTTTTCAAAGCAGCGTCCCTGCGGCCAACAATACAACCGTGGTGCTGGATGAAGGGTCCACCTTAACGGCCTTAGGCCTGGACATATCAAGCAGCGGACTGACGATTAGCTCGGCAACCGCAGCGGATACTTTGAGCACGGGGTACTTGACTATAAGTGGCAGCGGTACTGCGACGCTCAGCGCGGCCACCCAAGTCACCGGAGGCACTACGGTCAATGCCGGTACAGCACTCACCATAAACGCAGTACTGGGGCTTGGTGGGGCCTTTACCAACAGCGGCACGTCGACCTTCAACGCCAATGTGATCGGTGGGCAAACGCTTACCAATACAGGCTCGGTAACCAATCTAGCCAGCTACACCGGCAATGTGATCCAAAACGCAGGTACCTTTAACAACACCGTGACGGGCGCAATCGTCGGCAATGTGACCGTCAATGGCGGCATCTTCACCCAAAGTGGTGGAACAATAGGTGGCCTCAATCAAAGCGGCGGCACCGTAAATTTGAACGGCGGCACGGCCGCTAGCCTGGACAATAACGGTGGAACCACCAGGGTAACCGACGCTCAAGTAACGGGAACAACTACAGTCGCTGGCACCGTAATTGTAGACGAAACAACCGCCGATGCCGCTCTGGAATTGGCGGGTGCCACTACGGTAGAGAATGGCGGCACGCTCACTCTCACAAGCGGAGATGTTGGTGCTGTGACCGTCAATTCTGGCGGGTCCATGAGCACAACTTCTAATGGCGACGCAGGCGCCATAACGAACGCAGGAACTGTTACCGTAGGTGGCGGGACCGTCGCTTCGATCACCCAATCGAGTGGAAGCACAACCATTAACGGCGCGTCGACCATCACCAATGGTTTTGCAGTCAATGGTGGGACGATGACGGTCAACGCCGCGACAACACTCGGCGGCGCGTCTTCCAATGCTGGCAGCCTGGATGTGAACGCGAACATTCTGGGCGGCCAGGCCATCACCAATACCGGCACTCTTTTTCTTGGTGCGGACGTCACGGGAACGCTGACTCAAAACACAAATGCTGGCAGCGGCACGACTGTTGACGGAGATTCATCTGTTTCCGGCTTGATCAACATAGATGCCGGCACTTTGACAGTAAATTCGCTGCGCACGTTGACCGCCATTGGCGGCATCGACTTTTCGACGGGCGCCACGCTCAGTGGCGCCGGAACCGTGCAGACCACGGGAGCATTTACTCTATCCGGGGGTACGATCGGCGGAACCATAGACGTCAATGCCGCCACATTCAGTACATCTCCAAACTCCACGCTCGGCGCAAACACCACAGTGACGTCTTCCGGACAGCAAACCTTGAACGGGCTCACTATTAACGGCACCCTAGATGGAGCGGGAGCGGTTGTCGTAAACGGAACCACGACCGTCAACGGCTCCATCTCCTCTCAAAGCATTACAGTAAATGCCAATAATCTGATCGTTGATGGCAGCTCTCTCAACGATGCTGCTGATGTGGTATTGAACGGCTCGGGCGGACTTCAGGTTGCTGGCAATGAGCGAATTGGCTCGTTGAGCAGTTCCAGCATTACATCAAACGTGACAGTTACAGGCACGAACACGCTCACGACCGGCGACGGCGGCAATGACACTTTTGCAGGCGTTATCTCCGGAGGCGGCGGACTCACCAAGCTGGGAACCGGAGTTTTCACTCTAACAGGCGTAAATACCTACACCGGCACGACAGCGGTTAACGCCGGAACCTTAAACATCACCGGCAGCGGCAGCATTGCGTCTAACACCATCAATGTGTCCGGCGGAACCCTCTTGGTCGATGGCGGAGCCTTTGCCAGCACCAATGAGACAGTCGGAGTTACTAGCGGCACCCTGCAGGTCAACGGCACCGAAACCATCGAGCGTTTAAACCTGTCCGGCGGGACTGTGAGCGGTACTGGCACTCTTAACGCACGCGCCATTGCCCAGACGGGCGGTACGCTGAGTGTCACGAATAATTCTGATTATTTTGTCGAGGCAATCGGCGGCAGCATTGTAAGCGTTGGTGCCACTGGCATTCAGGCCGTAGGCCAGAATAGTGCCAATGGAGTGACTGTGACACTTGGAACAAACGGCGCCATCAACGCGTCTGTTGACGGCATCAATGTAGCTAATACCGGTGGCGGCAATGTAGTGGTAAACCTCGGCGCTAACGTTACGTCCACTACAGCCGATGGCGTGGATATTAACAATCAGGGCGGCGGTATCACAACCGTCCAAGGCGCCGGAAATGTCTCGGGTGTGACTGGCGGCATAAGAGCCGTGTCACAAACCAATGGCGGCGCAATCAACATTCTGCGCACTGGCGCCACATCTTCTAGCGGCGCAGGAAGCACCACCATCGAAGCCAATGCGGGCGGCGGCAATGGCGCAGTTGTGGTGAACTGGACCGGTACCGTTACAAATACTGGCACTGGCGCAACCAACGGCATCGATGCGCAGAGCGAAGGCACCGGCAACATCACCGTCACAAACACTGGCGGGGTGATAATTGGCGGGTCTGGCTCGACAGCGGTCGCAGCCCTTAAGAGCGGCACTCAGACGGCCAATCTGGTGATCAATGGCACAGGAGCCATTAACAGCACCGGCACGGGCGCATCAAACGGCATCAACGTCTCCAATGAATCTGATGGTTTGCTTGATGTAGACAGTAGCGCCGTTACGTTAAACGCAGCGTCTACAGGTACGGCGATCGCTGCCCAAAGCAGTGGCGGCGCGACGGTCACCGTCAACAACAACGGCACCCTAAACGGTGGCGGCCGCGGCATCTTCGCTCAAACGACAGGTTCTGGGACTGTGACGGTGACTAGTGGAGCGGCCATTGGCAACACCGCTGCACCAACTGGCACAGCCATCGAAGCCAATGCTGTCAACGGTCAGAGCCAGGTGAATGTCAGCCACAACGTGACGTCGCAAGACATCGCTATCGAAGCCAAAACAACAGGCACTGGCAACGTCGACGTCAATGTTACCGGCACGAGCACCGTAACCGGTGCTGCGGGTATTCGGGTCGGAACCAGTTCAGCGGCGACAGTTGATATCGCTTCAGGCGCCAGCGTAGTTGTTTCAGGCGCATCTCAAGGCGGTGCGCTCGGCACGGTAGGCAGCGGCACATTCACCCTCACCAATGAGGGCTCGGTTGATGCAAGCAACACCGCTAACTCTGTTGCTCTTGGCGTTGCCTCGGGATCAAACACCACATTTGAGAACAAGTCGGGCGGGACCGTAAAGGGCATGCTGGCCGGCAACGGTGGCTCCACGGCGATCAACAATGCCGGAACATGGAACTTCAACACGAACGGCGTTGCCGATGTCACTGGCAGTAACGACAGCTTCACCAACACCGGCGCAGTCAGTTTCTCCGGCACCGTGAACCAGAGCGGGTTTGAGACCTTCACCAACATCGGCACCATGAACGTTCTCAATGGGTCCAACGGGCAGTTGGGTGCGAGCGCCTTCAGCAACTCCGGTACGGTAAAACTCGGTACGATCAACGGCGCCGCCACAAGCTTCATGCTGAACGGCAATGTCACCAGCACTGGCACGCTGGACTTTACGGGCAATAACTTCACCGGCGACAGGCTGACCGTGAACGGCGGCCTCACCCTGGGTGCCAACTCAACGACCAAGCTCAACGTCAACAGCGATGGCACAAGTGACAAGATGGCCGTCAACGGAACCGTTTCTCTGGGCGGCACGCTTCAGGTTGTGGCAGCCACTGCAGACTCTGTCTTCAACACGCCAATTGGCGGCACCAGCAATCAGGCATCGTGGGACTTCACCATCATTGAGAATGATGGCTCCGACACAGTGACGGGCACGTTCTCCAGAACAACCGATAATATGGCCTTCTTCGACACGTCGGTCAGCACAACTGGTGGCGACGGGAACGATGTGGTTCTGACCGTCACCAATCTGGCAGCCGAAGGAAACAATGCAGCACCGACCTCTGGCGGTGGCAGCAGCGGCTTCAACTTCACGCCCTTTGCCACCGGCGGCAACCAGAACAGTGGTGCCGACGCTCTGAACAATCTCGACTTCTCCAGCCAGAGCGGTGGTACTGAGCTTCAACAGCAAGTTCAGATGCTCACCAATGACCAGGCTAAGCAGTTCGTGCAGCAAGCCACGGGAGACAGCCACATTGGCATTCAAAGCGGCGCGTCGGGCGTTGGTCAGGGCTTCAGCGGCGCAGGCATCAACCGCATCGGTAACATCGGCACCGGCGGAAGCGGCGTTAGCACCAATGCAGGCTCGACAGCCTCCGCTTACGCAGCAGATGAGAAGTTTGGCGACGCACCATTCGCAGATCTGGAGCTCGGCGAGAGCACGGGCATCAGCTCGAGCGAAGCCAGCAATCTGGGTCCACAATATGCCATCTGGACCGAACTGGTCGGCAGCTACTCGCGCCTGGATGGGAACGGCACAGAGCCGACAATCACAGCGTTGACCGGCGGCTTCTTTGCCGGTGCCGAGCTCTTTAAAGCCGATGGTGACCTTCCAGCGCTTGGCGGCCTGTCCGTCGGCTACACACGCTCCAGCTTCAGCTCCTCGACACCGGGCGTCTCAGCTAGCTCGGACAACCTGCACCTGGGTGCCTATGGTGGCGTTGGTGCGACGAGTTCATACGATGCTGGCTTTGGCGTGAAGGCAGCGTTTGGCTGGACGCGTCACTTCTACCAGACAACGCGCTCGGTCACCGCAGGTGCAGTCAATCAGACGGCAACCGCCAACTACCAAGGCACAACGATCAGCGGCCAGCTGCGCGCTCGCTATGGCGAGGAAGTACAGTTCGCAGATGACCGGCTCGTCTGGTCACCGGTTCTGGGCGTGGATATAGCCTCGTCACGCACCAACGGTTTCACCGAGGCAGGGGCAGGCGTCCTCAATCTGACCGGCCAGGCGTCTTCCTCCGTGAGTGTTCGCTCCGTGGTCGGCGTGGAACTGGCGCGGGAGTTTGACCTCGCAGGTCGTTCGGCAACCGGTACGCTTGGCTTTGAATGGCACCATGAGTTTGGTGCCACGAGCCAGTCCACCACCATGCAGTTCGCAGGGTCTCCGACCCAGTTCACGACAACCTCGGCCGCTCAGGCTCGAGACAGCTTCAACCTGTCCGGCGGCCTCGACATCGCAATCAGCGACAATGCATTGCTGCAACTTGCGGGCCAAGCCAGCATCTCAAAAACAGCCAGAAACGCCAGCGGATACGCAGGGCTCAAGTTCTCGTTCTAAGCCGTACAGATGATTTCCCAGAGGCTGTCTGGATGGTGTAAACAGTGCAGGTGTTTACTCTAGCTGGTGCTTAGCGGCTCAATCACTGGCAAAGCGTCGGCATGGCAACCCTCGTATCACGCTGCAATGGACTAATGCTGACCGTGGGGTCTCCAAACGTGAGACGTTGGCGATGGATGAGACCAAGGTTGCTGTGTCCGCATAGAAACACTTCACGGGGTGATCTGAATTCGTCCACCAATGGCAACTGTGGGCCAATGGTGGGCGACTGCTATCTCACGCTGATCGGGCGCTGACACACCTCAATCGGCGCGACAGGATCAGGCACAGACCGCCTTTCCTCAACCAGAATGCTATGTGTTCGCGCTCGGTTAGGCCGGCGGTCATTTCGCACCTGTTCGGTTCCAGCTTCCTCTTCCGGCGCAGGATGAGAAGTTGAAATTGTAAGGTCCAACCCGACCCACGCTCAATTCAACTCGGCGTTTCTAGTTGATCTAGTCTCCCTTAGTCGATCTTCCGCGCTACGATGACGGGGTCGAAGCGCTGGTTTCCAAAAAAGCAGATCCGCTCCACGTCAAAACCGGCGACTTTGATGTAGAGCTGCAACTTCTCGTGATTGAGGAACTTAAGCGGGGGAACGACCGGTAGCTTTGACAGGCATCGGATGGCTTGTCTGGTGAACCGCGATCTTTCATCGAGACACACTGTCCTCGAGATGAACAGGCCGCCTGGCCGTAGCTGACCGTGTATCGCGTTCAACGTGTCTGGAATGCTACCAACGAGGTGCAGCAAGCTAAAAGCCATAGCGACATCAAATCGGTTCGGTTCAAGGCGTTCATCTGAGCTTGCTTGTTCGAAGAATATGTTCTGTTGTCGGCTGTCCATCAGTCTCCGGCGCGCGATGGCGATCATCTCCTTCGAAAGGTCTGTCGCGACAATGCTCTCGCAATGTTGCGAAAGGTGCAGAGCGGTTGTTCCGGTGCCGCACCCCAGCTCCAAGACCCGATCTGTGCGCCGAAGGAGCTGGATGATGAGTTCCAGCTTGGCTTCATATGCGCTGCGGTTTGGAACAGGCTTGGCTGAGTAGCGTTTTGCGTTGCGATCCCAAAAGGCTTCAGAGCTCGTCATCATCGCCTCCATCTCGGAGTGGGGTCGCTGCCTTGTGAGCGATGTAGCCCAAGCTTCGTGCGCCTGCCGTTGCTGAAGTGTCAAAGCCCACCACCTCAGGGACCGTGAACTCAGCAGCTTCCAGCCAATCGCAAGCTGTGTCTGGTGTTACGCGATGCGTTCTCCATACAAGCTGAATGTAACGACCGAACAGTGATGGACATGTGATCGATGCAATCAGCACGCCGCCTGGTTTGAGAACGCGATGCATTTCCACAAGGATGGAAATGGGGTTGATCGAGTGCTCTACGACATGCGCCATCAGAACAACATCGAAGCTGTTTGAGGGTACTGGTAAGTCTATAAGGTCGCTTTCGAGCGTTTCGATGCAAACACCTGGCCCCGTCACGTTCTCGCGAGCTTCTTCAAGCATCCTCGGCGACAGATCGACCCCCAATATCTCCACCGGGGTCTCAACGACTTGGGTGAACGCAGTGGACATAGCTCCGGTGCCGATGCCTGCATCAAGCACCTTTAGTGGCCGGGTTGGCAAAAGCGCTCGGTTAAAGAACGCTGCCTCCATCAGGCGCTGGTAGCCTTTGACGAAACCAAGCCGTTCAATCTTTGATTGCCAAACCCCGGCAACCTCGTCGTACTCCTTCTTGAGCTCTCGAGCTTCGAAGGCGTTTCGAGTGATGCTGACGTTCCAACTGCCAAGGGCCTGAGACCAGATGGGTATGGTGGACTGTATGATGTCAGGCTGCATGGTTGAGCCTGACATTTGCTGACTTGGTGTCACTCGGCTTCCATTTCCAGGACAGCACAAAGATAGCAATGAAGGTCAAGAATGTGACCGAAGCCAGAAGATAATCATCGGGATCGTTGGGTGGCACCACGAACATGCCTGCTATCGCAATCGGTGCCACTCCCAGGTTCAGGCGCCGGGCTGCGGTGGGCACCAGCTGGCTCGACAGCACCATTGTTGCCAGTAGGATGACGAGCGCAACGCCGCCCATGACGAGAGCAAAGTCTGTTACCGGGTTCCCTTCGAATGTGCCCGAGAGGATTCCATTGATTGTACTTGCGGTGGCCATCTCGTGAAGATCGCGAAAAATGGTCACAAAAATTGCGAAGGCCCAAAGCTGAGATATCACTTCGCCAAATCGGGCCGGGTCTTGAGGTCTAAACATGCCTCTTCTCCATTGAGTGTTTCACAAAGATCGTTGCCATGCCGGCAAAGATTGGTGTGCCCTTCTGGCCTGTTGGATCGATCAAGGAAATTGATGAAAAATCAAAGTCTGATATAGAAAAATGCATGAACTGGGATGCCGTCTCATTTGACTGGAACCATATCCGCGCGTTTCTCGCGACGGTCGAGGAAGGGTCGCTATCGGGTGCGGCGAGAGCTCTGAAACAGACGCAGCCAACTCTCAGTCGGCAGATCTCGCTCCTGGAAGACAAGTTAAGTCTGACCCTGTTTGAGCGAGGCACTCGCACCATGGAACTGACGCATGCGGGCGCGGAGTTGCTAACGCATGTCCGCGCCATGACAGATGCTGCCAGCCAGATTTCGAGAGTTGCTGCAGGCCAAAATCAGAGCGTTGAGGGGATCGTCCGGATTACGAGCAGTGATGCCATGGCTACCCACGCGCTGCCGCGCTGCCTCATCAATCTGAGGACGCTTTATCCAGGCATCCAGATTGAGCTCGTTCCATCTAACGAGTTGAGTGATCTCACCCGGAGAGATGCGGATATCGCCATCAGGCACATTCGGCCTCAACAACCCGATCTGGTCGCGAAAAGATTGGCCGACATTGAGATCACTCTGTTCGCTTCGAAAAGGTATTTGGACGAGCTGAATGGCCGGACGCTGGCTGAGGCCAGCTTCATTGGCTATGGACATGCCGAGCGCCTGGTTCCGCAGGTCAACGCCATGGGGATCGCGGTAACCGCCGCCAACTTCGGTTTCACGACCAACAACGGCAACACACTGTATGAGCTGGCTCGGGAAGGGGCGGGCATAGCACTCCTTCCGGTCTCTGTGGCGTCAGACAAAATGGGGTTGGTTCGGGTTCTTCCAGACGCGCAGCCGTTCAAGATGGAGACTTGGTTGGTGACTCACCGCGAGATCCAAACCAGCCTCCGCATTCGCCTCACATTTGACCATCTGGCAGAAGAGCTCGGGAAGAGGCGCTGGCGCGATCTTGGCGCTTAAGAATCGACCTGAAATAATCGTCTAGGTTTGGGCGACGTTGCCGTAGGTTTCCCAGGTGCAAAATAGCGGTTGATATACATCGCCAGTCGTTTTCGGCGTGCCAAGCTCTAAGCGTGGTTCAAATGAGCGCTTCCGACGTCGGCCCTTGACCACTAACCATGATGCAGCCAGAAGGCGTCGCCTACGAGGTCAACATTGTCCGGGGTGTAATCATCCCACCCCATGGCCAGCAGCACCAGTGGACGGGCTAGGTTGAGGAATACACTTTGGGCGATCAAATTGATTGCGCGCACCCGGGTGAGTTCTTCGTCCACGTCGCGCTCCGTGGCGCGTGCCACAAGCTGCACCATCAAGTTGAACTGCAATGAGAACACCTTCTCGAAAAAGCGTTCGGTGGACTCGCCACCCTGGATGAGTTCGCGTTGGATATACCGTGCGCGCGTGTCAGCTCCACCCTTGGTGGCCGCCATCTGGAACGAGGTCTTCATGATGAAACGCAATGACTCGCGGGCCTCTTCAGGAGCCATCGTGCTGATGGCGTTTCGATCAATGTTAGCAAGAGCAAGGCCCGGCCCGTTCTTTCGAAACTGTGTGGCCAAATGATCGATTGCCGCCAGCCGCAACCCGTCTTTGCCTCCGAAATGGTAGTTTACCGCCGCAAGGTTCACATCCGCTTCAGAGATGAGATCACGCACTGTGGTCGCCTCAAAACCCTTTTCGCCAAACAGTTTAATCGCGGCCTCAAGAATCGCGTGCCTGGTCTGTTCGGCCGTCGTCTCTGATATTTGGGCTGCATTTTGCTCTGACATGGGTCGGACATACCTCCTCGAAAGGCGTTGGTGAACCAGCTAGCACAACCACCAACTGATATTGTCAATAAAACAAATGTTTGATACAGGTGTTTCATACAATGCGCATTTCTGGTCTGCAGAACTTTTTTGGAACCAGTTCGGTTCCATCTGCGTACATCAAACAAATGTTTGAATGAGTGGATTCATGGCAACCTTCAAAAAGATCTTAGCTGAGGCCTTTTGGTTCCTCGTTGCAGTGGCAATTGTCGTCGGTGGCGTGTTCGGGTTTCAACTACTGGGCGCCAGCGCTCCGGTCGTCGAGGCGCAACCCGTGGAGCGACCGGTTGTTCTGGCGCAGGTCGAACCCCTTGAGATCGCGGCTTCCGGCATCCCGATCAATACGAACGGCTTCATGTCCGCGGCGCGACAACTCGATCTGGCTGCCGAGACTAGCGGCCGGATCGTTGAACTCCATCCCGCCATTCCCGATCACGGCCAGTTTGCACAAGGCGACGTGCTCCTGCGCCTCGATGACCGTCAGGCGCTTGCGTCGCTCGCCCAGATAACGGCGAACCGCGAAAGCGCCTTGGCGCAGCTTGCTCTTCTGGACAAACAACTTGAGCGGACCCGATCGCTCCGTGAGCAGGGTATTGTGCCACAAGGTCAGCTCGACGAGTTGGAGAGCCGCGAGGCCGAAATCAACGCAACCCTCCGTGGGCTTGAGGCTAACGAGCAGGCGGCCGAACTCAGCCTTGCCAACACAATTGTTCGGGCGCCGTTCGATGGCCGCGTCCTCGAGCAGCTTGCCGAAGAGGCCTCGGTAATCAGCGCTGGAACGCCGGTTGCCCGCATCTATTCGAACGATGAAATCGAGGTGGAAATCGCCATCAGAGAAGATGAGGCCACTTTGCTTCCTGACCTTTTTGGCGCGCCTGAAATCGCGGCTCGTGTCGAAACAGATTTTGCGGGACGCCGCTACGGTTGGGATGCTCGGATTGCACGCGTGGAGCGCCGGATCGATGATCAGACGCGAACAATTGACGTTACGCTGCAGCTTACCAATCCGGAAAGTGGCGACGCAGTGGGCCATTCCGCTGAACCCATCCCAGCACTTCTGAACGCCTATGTTGACGTGATGCTGTTGGCCCCAGCGGCAGGTGAGGTGTTTGTGGCCGGTGCTCAATCCATCCGCAATGGCGGCGCAGTCTGGCTGGCCGCCGATGGCCAACTCTCGGTGCAGCCGGTCAACGTGCTTCATCGTAACGGCTCCGATGTTTACTTCCAGTCGGTGGACCTCGCACCAGATGCCGAGATCATCACAAGCCCGTTGGCTTCCATCAGTGATGGGATGGAAATTGAAGTGGTTCGCAAAACGGCATCTTTGGCTGAGGGCGCGGATGTAACGGGCGAGGAGCGCTGACATGAACGGTCTTCTCAAATGGATGGCGCTTCATCCAGTCGCTGCGAACCTCACTATGCTGATCGTTCTGCTTGGCGGCGCGTTCTTCGCTGTTAATGCGTCCCAGACCACGTTTCCAGAGTTCGAACTCGATACGGTCTCGATCACCGTGCCCTATGTTGGCGCGTCACCGGAGGAGGTGACCCAGTCCATCGTTCGGCCCATCGAAGACCAGCTGGCCTCGGTGGACGGGATCGATGAAATCAATGCGACCGCCAGGGAAGGTAGCGCGTCGATCTCCGTCAGCTTCCTGGCGGGCGAAGAGATCACTGAGAAACTGAATGACGTTAAAACCGAGATAGACCGGATAAGCGTCTTTCCGGCCGATGCAGAGGAGCCGATTGTGGTGCGCGCGTCCTCGACCTCCCGCGTCATGGAAATCGCCATCCATGGCGATGCCAGTCAGGACGTGCTCGCCGTCACCGCTGAAAGGCTGAAGGACGAGCTGGCACTGCTCGACAGCGTTTCGTTCGTGGAGACGCAGAACATTCCGGACCGGGAGCTGTTCATCGAGTTCGACCGGAACACACTTGCCGCGTATCAGCTAACTCTTTCAGAAGTCGCAGGCATTATTGGTGCCAACTCGGTCGAATTGCCCGGTGGTGATCTCGATTCCAGCGCACTTTCGGTGCCCATACGTACAATTGGCCGCAACTTCGACGCCGAAGATTTTGGCTCCATCGTCATCCGTTCAACCCCATCTGGTGCTCAGGTTCTTTTGCGCGACGTAGCCATGATCCGCGACGATTTCGCCGATGACGACATTAAGCAGGTCTATGCCGGTCAGCCAGCGGTTACAGTTAACGTTTTTCGTGTGGGGGAAGAACAGGTCCTTCAGGTTGCCGACGCGGTCCGCACCTATTTGTCCGATCAGTTTGAGGCATCTCTACCACCCGGCGTCTCGGCCTCAATCTGGCAGGATGAGTCGGTCGTGCTCCAGTCTCGGCTCGACCTTCTCATCAAAAACGCATTCACTGGTCTCTTGTTGGTCGTGATCTGCCTAGCACTGTTCCTCGACGTGCGGCTGGCCTTCTTGTCCGCTGTCAACATCACCATTGCTTTCGCGGGCACATTTATCGCGATGAGCTTTCTAGGCACATCAATCAACATGATGTCCCTTTTCGGCTTCATCCTCGCCATTGGCATCGTGGTGGACAACGCTATCGTCATCTCGGAAAAAATCTTCACCAATGGCGAGGGCGGCATGGGCCGCAAGGACGCCGCTGTACGCGGCGTTCAGCGGGTCGCAGTGCCGGTCATCTTCTCGGCAGTAACGACCATTGTGGCGTTCACGCCGCTTCTCCAGATGCCGTCGCCTCTGGGTGACTTCCTCATCGACATTCCTTCGATTGTCATCATGGTGGTCACGCTGTCGCTTCTGGCGTCGCTTCTCATCCTGCCCAACAATCTCGCCTCGTTGAATTTCGGTAGTGACTATCGCTCGCCGCTTGCGTTCCGTCCGCTGGTCTGGGTGCGCCGTCTGGTTGACAGGCTGTTGCAGGCCTTCATACGCGGGCCTTTGGACGCTGCACTGCGCTTTGTGACGGCCCGGTTCATTGTGCCGATTGCGGGTGTGATCGCCGCAATGATCCTTACCGTGGGCTTGGTCGCGCATGGATATGTGAAGTTCGAGTTCTTCCCGTCCATTGATGGCGAGTTCGTCATCGCCAATGTGGATTTGGTGGACGGCACCTCACTGGACCAAACGGAGGCGGTCACCGAGCGCTTGCGCTTGGCGGCCCTTGAAGCGGCGGACGAGGTTTCGGATGCCTACAACATGACCGCCCCCGTCATCGAGAACATCAACATCGTGGTCGGTCGCGGCGCGGCTGGCGGCGGCCCCTTCGGCGGTGCTCCAGGCACCGGCTCGTCCGTTGGCAACGTCATCGTGCAGATCATCGCACCGGAAATGAGAGCTTGGCCAACGTCAGAGTTTGAGACCGTCTGGGTCGACCGCATCGGCGACATC
>JBCBZX010000216.1:0-5332 GCA_039815105.1 Pseudomonadota bacterium | reverse complement strand
TTTGCCGACCCCAATACGCTTGCCGATTTTGTGCAATGGGGAGCAGCGGGAAGTGTAAGGGAAGAAGTTGCCGTTGCCGCTGGTATCTGGACCGTAGGGTGGGCACCTCCTGGAATGCGTCTTTGATCCACATTCGGGATTGGCCGACCGCGCCGTCACCATCAGCAGCATCGGGCAAGCGGGCAGTTGCTCCCGAGCCGCCGATGGCTTCCACGGTCACCATTTCCACGACCATGCTGGCACCTTCCGGGCGAAACCCGAATTCGGCTTCATGACCACGAACGAACTCGTCAATCATCGCGCCTGAATCTGCCAATGTGACAGGAAGGCTGGTCTCGGCGCTTCCCACCCGCAAATACGCGCGTGCAATGATCTCAATTTGCGACGTCGGAACCCCCTGTTGCGCGACCTCGGCCAAAACCTCCGACTGCAATTGAGTGGCCGCTTCTCGCAGGGCCACGACATCATGCACATCCACGTCCAACTGGCGCTCGCGCATGGCCACAATATCAGCCAGCCCCATGCCCAGCGCCGACAAAACACCGGCAAATGGATGCAGGTAAACCGACGTCATGCCCAACGCATCGGCCACACCGCAAGCATGTTGCCCGCCGGCACCGCCAAAACAATTGAGCGTGTAACCCGTCACATCATACCCACGGGCAACACTGATCTCCTTGATGGCTAGCGCCATTTTATCGACGGCAATGCGCAGGAACCCCGTTGCCAGCGCCTCAACCGAAAGCGGCGCCTCACCATTCACTTGGGAAATCTCGGCAGCGAGCCGCTCAAACTTGCGCCTGGGTGCGTCAACATCCAGCGGTTGATCGGCATTCGGCCCGAACACCTTGGGAAATCGCGTAGGCTGCAATTTGCCCAGCACCACGTTGCAATCCGTCACCGTCAGCGGCCCGCCCCGGCGAGAACATGCGGGCCCGGGGTCGGCGCCAGCGCTTTCAGGCCCGACTTGCAGCCGGCCATCGCGGTAGCTCAAAATCGAGCCGCCGCCAGCCGCAACCGTGTGAATGTTCATCATCGGCGCGCGCATGCGAACGCCCGCAACTTCGGTTTCAAAACTGCGCTCCAGCGTGCCAGCATAGTGGCAGACATCGGTGGAAGTGCCCCCCATGTCGAACCCGATAAGCTTATCGAAACCATCGGCTTGAGCGGTGGCAACCATGCCAACAACACCGCCGGCCGGGCCACTCAAAATCGCGTCTCGTCCCTGAAACAGGTCGGCATCGGTGAGCCCGCCGTTGGACTGCATGAACATGAGCCGACCAACCTTGCCCGCACCCAGCGCATCGCGAACCTGCCGCACATACCGGCGCAGAATTGGCGTCAAATAGGCGTCGGTCACAGTCGTGTCGCCACGGGCAACCAGCTTGATGAGTGGGCTCGCCTGGTGGGACAGGGAGATCTGAGTGAACCCCACCTCCCGCGCCAATTGTGCAATACGCTTTTCGTGGACCGGGTTGCGGTAACTGTGGAGCAGCGCCACCGCGATGGACCGGTAGCCGGAATTGTAGGCCTGTTCGAGCCTCTCATGAGCAAGATCGACGTCCAACACGTCGAGCACACGCCCTTTGGCGTCCAGCCTTTCATCCACTTCAAACACATCTGTATGCAGCAGTTCGGGCAGCTGAATATCGAGCGCAAACAGGTCCGGCCTGTTCTGGTAACCAATGCGCGGCAGATCTGCGAAACCCTTGGTGATGAACAGTGCCGTACGCTCGCCTTTTCGCTCCAGCAGGGCATTGGTGGCAACTGTGGTGCCCATCTTCACGGCATCGATCATCTGGTCAGGAATGGCCTCGCCATCGGCCACACCCAACAAATCTCGAATACCCTGCACGGCGGCGTCCGCATAACGCTCGGGGTGTTCTGACAGCAATTTATGGGTGCGCAATTCACCCTCCGGCGTACGCGCGACAATGTCGGTAAAAGTGCCACCACGGTCTATCCAGAACTGCCACATGAGTGAGCTCCCTTGTTCGCCGTGACATATGTGTGGTCATCGGCGTTGGAAAATTTGAGAGAAGACGGTGTCAGTAAACGAGCGACGGCAACCAAAGCGCCAGGCTCGGGAACGCAAGCAACAGGCCCAGCATGACGAACATGGTCACCACAAAGGGCAGCGCTCCACGGATCACATCGTTCATATTGCCGCCCTTTCGAATGCCCTGCACAACGTACAGATTGATACCGATGGGCGGCGTTATCAGCGCCGTTTCCAGCAACACCATCAACAGGATACCGAACCAAACAGGATCGAACCCCAGCGCCACGACGATCGGTGTGATGAGCGGCGCCATGGTCAGCAGCATGGACAAAGTTTCCATGAAGCAGCCGATCAGGATCAGCACAGCGACGATCATCAGCATGGTCTGCATTGGGCTCCAGCCCAACCCCGTGACGAAATCGGTCAGCGCCTGTGTGAGGCCAACGATCGACAACACGAAGTTCAGAAATACGGCGGCAATGATAATCAGCATGATCATCGCCGTGGTTCGCATGGTGCCTTCGATGGCCTGGCGCATCATGTCCACGGTCAACCTGCCATTGGCAGCCGCAAGCACCATGGAAGCCACCACGCCAAGGGCAGCCGCCTCGGTGGGGGTGGCCAGTCCTGCATAGATGGAGCCGACCACAACCATGAAAATACCCAGCGGTGGCAGCAGGGCTGGCAGCGCTGCCATGCGCTCAGGCCAGCCGGCAGAGATGGGCTCTCCACCCCAAGCCGGGCGAACAAGGCACGCAACAATAATGGTGACCATGAAAAGTGCGGCCAAAAGGAAGCCAGGCAGAAAACCAGCCAGATATAGCTCCGGAACTGACGTATTGGTCAGCAGGCCATAGAGAATGAGGTTGATGGAGGGCGGAATGAGAATGCCCAGCGTTCCTCCAGCGGCCACCGTGCCCAGAAACAGGCTCTCATTGTATCCCCGCTTCTTGATTTGCGGCACCGCTACGGTGCCAATGGTGGCCGCGGTGGCAACTGAGGACCCTGAGGTGGCGGCGAACAGCGCAGACGAGCCGATGTTGGAGTGCATCAGACCACCAGGCAACCAACCAAGCCATTTAACGATGGCGTCATACATGCGCTCGGTGATGCCGGCACGCAGCAATATTTCCCCCATCATCACGAACATAGGTATGGCGACCAGCAAAAAGTCGGTACCTGTTTGCCACGCCATGTCCGAAATGGCGCGGTGCAATGGCATGGGGCTTTCGGTCGCCTGGAGGATGAGGCCGAGCCAACCAAGGGCAGCCGCGATGGGAACCGCCAGCCCGATGAGCGCCAGCAAAATGAGAAGCGTTTTGGTGAGCATCAGACCGTCTCGTCTTCAATTTGTTCGTCGAGGCTTTTGACGCCGATGAGGTCTTGCACGCCGCTCTCATCACGCCGCCACCAGCGTTGGACAGCCACCAGCCCGATGAGGCAGCCGGAGAAAACAAAGAACATCCAGCCCAGCATCCAGGGAATTTGCGGAATGGCCAGCGGCACCCGCAGTGGCGTGATGGACCGCGAGCTGAACTCCAGCGTGTCCATTACCATTGACCAGATCATGGTGACGACCACTCCAGCGAAACTGACCAGCAGGATGAGGCCAAACATATTGACCGGGATGCGCAGCATGTTTGGAAACTTGCCTACCAACGCATCTACGCGAATGTGAGCGCGCTCGAACAGCGCAAAGGAAAGCGACAGCGCCGTTGCAACACCAAACGCGTACCCGCTGATTTCGTCAGCGCCACCCAGCGAAATGTTGAACAGTTTGCGAAGCAAAACTTCCAATGTGACCAGCAGGGCAGACCCGACGATCAGCATACCGGCCAACCATGTGAGCCAAACGCTGGCACGGCGTGTGTTGAATAAAAGGCGCTCAAGCATCGGAAGGTCGCTTTGGAATGGAAGGAGGGTGAGAGCCGCGCCAAGTAACAAGAAAGGCGCGACCCTCTTTCGGGCTTAGGAGGAGCTATTTGGCAGCGGCCGTCAGGCCAAGGATCGGGCCGACCGTGCTGTTCCAATTTTCAGCGCACTCCGCGCCGCAGCGCTCCGCCCAGCGAGCAAGCACCACGTCCGTGGCAATGGTGTCGCGCAGTTGCAGATCGGCTTCGGACGGTTCAACCAATGTCATCGAACCTGGGTCGCCAATGGCGCATTCGCCGCCGGTAATGCAGGCGATGGCGACATCATCTTCCGTTGCCGTCTCCGCCCACATGGCATCGTTTAGTTTGGCGATCTCAGCTTCAAGAAAGCTCTGCTGGTCAGTGGTCAGGCTGTTCCATTTGTCCAAATTCATTGCGCCGAAGGCCAGCCCCCAACCCACGCGCAGCGTGTAGGCGTGGGTGGCAACCTGCTGCCATTTGGCTGTATAAGCCGACATTGTACCGGTGATAGCGCAGTCAACGACACCCTTTTCCAGCGCGGGGATCACCTCCGAGAAAGAGACCGTCACCGACGTGCCACCCACGCCTTCAACAAAGTCGCCAAGGGTGGTGGAGTAAACGCGGATTTTCTTACCTTCGAGATCGGCGATGCCGTTCACCTCGCCATTGCACCACAGGGTCTGTGACGGGAACGGGTACAGCATGAGCAGCTTGGCATTGTAAATCTCGGAAAATGCCCCTTCCAGCGTGTCGAAATAGGCCTCAGAGACCTTGCGCTGGGTGTCAATGTCCTGAGTCAGGGACGACAGGTCCGCGCCTTCAAAGATAGCATTCTCGGCAGCCACATAGCCCGGCAGACCGAAAGCGAAATCGAACACACCGTTTTTCACCAGCCGCATGATCTCAAAGCCCTTGAGGCCAAGACCGGACTGCGACTGGATCTTCCCCACCATATCGCCATCAGAGGCGGCGGAGAGCCCCTCGAAGAAAGGCTGCTCATGCTTTTGGAAGTTGGTTAAGCTCGACCATGTGCCCACGGCAGTGAGAACAGTCGGTTCGTCCGCCAGTGCTGGCGCGGCGGACACTGCGAGGCTGGTGCTGAGGGCGGCGGCTATGCCGATAAATCGTTTCATTGGGTGGCTCCGTTTGGTTGGATTTCGGTGGATGGTTTGGTGGTGAGTGCGGCCGCGCGAACATCCCTGTCTTCCGGGACGTCGGTGATCAGCATGTGGCCTGGAGTGTGGGTGATGACGAAGGGAAGTTTGGCATCGATCACCACGGCTTGTGGGGTCACGCCGCAGGCCCAGAACATGGGTACGTGCCCCGGCAGCATTGGTGCGGGGTCTCCCCAATCAGTTTTTTACGGTTAAAATCTTGACCAATATTTTTAAATTCATTTCTAATTACATTGTAATCAAAACTTACATTATGAGCCACG
>JBCBZX010000348.1:0-3121 GCA_039815105.1 Pseudomonadota bacterium | reverse complement strand
GGGGTCGGGAAAGACGTTTGGCTGGTTGGCCGCGCCATCAACGGCAGGCGCCCCCAGTTCGGTGAACCAAATCGGCTTGGACCCAGGCACCCAAGCGCTGGGACTGGCAACCGCAAGACCGCCTCGCCTGTCGAAGTGCTGGGAACTCCACCATCCCTCCAGATCTTTGTAGCGGTAGAGCCAATCGTCTCCTTGATCTCCGCTGGAGATCGGACTTCTTGCTCCGGCGTTTCGGTGGGCCTCACTGGCGTAATACCAGTCATACCCCTCTCCGCCCGTGATTGACCGCGCCATCGCTTGGGCATCATAGGCCGAACGCACACCATCATTACGGGCATTATCAGTTGTGCCGCGCCAGTCCGACAAGGGCATGTAATTGTCGATGCCGACTGCGCTGATGGCGGGCTCCGCCCAAAGCGGATCCAAGTGAAAGAACACGTCGCCGGACCCATCGGTGGGCTGAAGGCCGAAATACTCAGACCAGTCGGCGGCATAGGTAATGCCGGTGGCAGGACCCAGAACGAGGCGGCAGTCACGCGCCAATGCTTGCAGCGCTTCAACGAAGGGAAATGCATTGTTGGCGTCGCGCAACCAAGTGAGGCCACGCATTTCAGAGCCGATTATGAAAGCATCTACGCCGCCGGCCAGAGCGCACAGATGAGCGTAATGCAAAATCAGGCGACGGTAGGAAAGCTCGCCAATTGTACAGTTGACCGTTTGGTTGCCTGGAGTGAACTGCCCCACGGCAACCGAACCGACAAAACTGTTGACCGCAGCACGACTGGCCGCAGTGCCATCAGCGGCTTCAGTTATGCGCCCGCGCCAAGGATAGACGGCTTGTTGGGCACCACCATAGGGGTCTGGAAGGCCATTGCCCGCAGGAATGTCCATCATCAGGAATGGGTATAGCGTAACCTGCAACCCCCGCGCTTTCAGGTCCGCGATAGCGGCCAACACGGAGGCATCAGATGGCGTGCCGCCGAAGGCTGAGTTCCCATTGATCTGGCTCACCTGATTGGCGTCGCCTCTTGGCACACCGCTCACTATCCATGATTGCGAAGCGCCCGGCCGCGCCGGCACCTCAACCCTTGGTTCGACCCGGCAGTAGCCCGCCCGCAAGTCCGTACCGAACCAGGAGACAATCAGAGCCACCCGTTTCAGGTTGGGGCAAAGCGCTTGCAGTTCATCGATGGAGGCTTCCCAGTCCGAGGCCGCGTGGAGCACATTTCGGTTCAAACTCACACTGTTGCCCGGGCCGAGAGTGTCGGTGACCTCCTGGGGGGAGTAAGCGAATTCAGATGCACCGGGGATCACGGTTATAGCTTCAATCTGTGGCTCCAGCTTGCCGACAGGGCGCATGACCTCAAAGCTGAGCTGTGGAATGCGGTTGCCGAAACTCTCAAGCGGCAGATCTTCAAATACGACGTAGGCAACACCTCGGTAAGCCGGTGCCCTTCCCGGGCCTTGCTTGGCTTCAATCAGGGGGTCAGGCAGTTGCGTCGCGGTGCCTTTATAGACCCGCATCTCAATGTTGGTCAGGTCGACCTCTTGCCCGTCGGCCCATACCCGGCGGATGCCCGCAATCGGCCCTTCACAAACCGCAACGGCGAAGTTGGCATAATAGCTGAAGGTCTGAACAGTTGTGCCTTTAGACAGGCCGCCCTTGCCGCCGCCCACCTTTTCGCTGCTCTGCTCTTCACGAAACCGCGTGGCCCAGATGATCTGACCACCCGCCCGTGCGTAGCCGTAGACGCGAGGGATGGAGCCACCCTCGGACGCGTTTAGGATTGGCATGCCTTCCAGGCGCGGACCCTGTCGCGTGGAGCTTTTGGACAGCAGTGCGTTGTCAATGGCAAAGCCGCCCAGCGAACCAACTGCACCCAGTATTGCGCCGAAGGGACCGCCGATCAGGCCGCCAACAAAGGTGCCAGCGGCGCGTAAAAGTAGCGTAGCCATGGGTCAACGCCCCTCTGGATTCGTGACAGGTTTTGGAAAATCGAACGTGCCGGCGAGCCGGCGGACCCAGCGCCCCTCAAGCCGGGCACGGCACACGCCAGCGCTGCTGTGGGCATGAATGAAAACCGGGCACGCGCCATCCTCGTCGGGCGTTTCCACGATGCCCAGATGCTTGGCAGGCATGCTTGGGTGCCAACGGAGCAGGAGCAAAGAGCCAATGTTCATAGCCTCACAAGCGTGGAAATGACGTTTGGCCACACCTTGCAGCACACCAGCGTCATGCGCTTCATCCATATCGGGAGCGTAAGGAGGCACTGCCTCGGGTTCGGGACCACATACATCCCGCCACACGCCACGCACCAACCCAAGACAGTCGCAACCGACGCCCTTAAGGCTGGCTTGATGTCGATAGGGCGTGCCCAGCCAAGTTACAGCACTGGCGACGATGGCGTGCCGCAATTCAAGCTCAGTCATTGTCGAGCACCAGCGGTGAGCCATCATGCACTTGGTCTTCCTTTGCGGTGGCCAATGCAAAGTCATTGCCGGGAATATGCGGGAAGCCGCGGAAGTTGGATCCATTGGCAAACACGGCGCGGCAGGTGGTGTAAGACTTGTCGCACCCGATTTGCAGATCAACACTGTCTCCCACAGCGTAGCGCGCCGCGCGGCCACCCCAGACTTCCAAATGGATGCCTTGGGCGTCGCTCCAGTGGCTGGCGATATCATCGCCCCCGCCCTCACCGGTTCGGCTAATGCGCCCGTGAGTGAAAGCATTGTGCGCAATACTGGCAAGAGTTCCGCCGGTGACGGTGATGCGGCTTCCATTGATGGCTGCAATGGTCGCAATGGCAAATCTGCCGGGGACAGACATGTTCACGCCGCACCGGGCGTCACCCAACCTTGCATCACAATGGCGGCTGTAGCGCCGACCAGTGGTTTGGGAGAGTTCGTCTCCCAAACCGCGCACCTCCACCTGCCATGCGCCGTCCAAGCGCTTGATGACTCCGAAATGGCCACTCGCGATCAAAGTTCGTTGCGAAGTGGATTGCCAGTTCACCAGCCAAGTTTCGACCTTTGCACCGTCATACAGGCCCGCAGCCAGGTCAGCTTCCGAAAGGCCGTCGCCCAAAAGCGCCCCGCTAATCTCCGCATTGTCGATGGCGAG
>JBCBZX010000254.1:0-4457 GCA_039815105.1 Pseudomonadota bacterium | reverse complement strand
TTTGCCCGCGTACAAAAACCCAAGACCAGCATGCCCGTATTGATGCATTGCAGTGCGCGACCCGGTACAGCATGAATGATCTTTCCAATGTTTTTCCCCCAAGGTTTGATCTTGGTATCTCTTGCAAGGTATTTTTCGTGCAGCCTAATGTACACGCCATGTGCTACGTAGTTCTAATAGCGGATTGCAGATACATCGGGTTTGATTGTCATGGGATGGAGACAGCAAACAGGCCATGTTCTTGTGGAAACGGCTCAACAGAGACGTGTCCGAAGGCTTTGCGTTAGTGGTTTTTACGCGCTCGACGCTGCTAGTATCAGCCGAATGGAAGATTATAGTAAAGGACAGCAGTCGAGCAGACCGAGGCCTCTAGGAGTAAGGAGTTCAGGATGGAAGCCGAAACGTGTCGTCGGACAACTAATATGGACCGGAAGCGCATTGACAGCAGCTCCTGTTTGGATGGCACGTTCGGGGACAGTCAATAGTCGGTAGACGCACTTATGGGGCTTGAGCACTTTGCGTTGGATCACGGCGCTGGGACCCACCTGCTGGATCCTGTGGTTCGATGAAACAGCGTCGACGACTGCGTCCGAGCAATCGCCCCGCTCGGCCAGGTGTTGGTCAGACGTTCCGCATCCATTCTGCGCCAACCTTTGGATCCTCGCAACCAAGACCGTGTTTCTGGGGAAGATTGGCGACTCGAGATGTACAGCGACTGGCTGTCGAGCCTGTCGGAATAGCGCCTGTCAAAAAGATTCGCCGATCTACACTTATTTTACACGTACGCTCATCGCAACATCTTCGCGCAACTTTTTCGTCGGCGATCATCCACCATGGCTTTGCCGCCAGCGCCGCCCTCTTCGGCGGGTTGAAAGATCACTGCGATGGTTCCATCGAAATTGCGGGTTGTGGCCAGGTGTTCCGCCGCGCCCAGCAACATTGCGGTGTGCCCATCATGTCCGCATGCGTGCATCTTGCCGTCGGTCTTGGAGGCCCATTGCTTGCCGCTCTGTTCGTGAATGGGCAGCGCATCCATATCCGCCCGCAGCCCGATCGTGCGTCCGCCGGCGCCGTTACGGCCATGGATGAGGCCCACAAGTCCGGTTTTCCCGATGCCTTCCACCACCTCGTCGCAGCCAAAAGCCCGCAGCTTTTCAGCCACAAATGCTGCTGTGTGCTCGACCTCATAGAGAATGCCGGGATTCTCGTGGATATGGCGGCGCCACTGAGTGATGCGGCCTTTGGCTTCTTCTGCGGAATTCAAAACGGGCATTACTGTTCCTAACAAGAGGGCATGTGGGGTTTTGGTCGCGTCACAGGGCTTTGAACAATGTGCGGACCATAATTTGGTCGAAGACTATCAACATGCGACACACATCGAAATAGTGTCTTATGTATGCCACGTCGCCCCCGGAACGGACATTGGCGACTCAATTGACCTGCGCAGGAAGCTGACCATCATGAAAAATCGCATTGCAACGGGTGTTGCGGCCATCTTTCTGGCGATGACAAGCCTGTTGGCCAGTCTGGCCTCGGCGAACGCACAAGCGGCACCATACATAGTGGTGGATGCGCGCACGGGCGATATTTTTGCACAACGCAACGCCTTCAAGCGCTGGCAACCGGCCTCGCTGAACAAATTGATGACCGCCTACATTACATTTCAGGAGCTCAAGCGCGGCACCATTGGGCTCAAATCTCCGGTTGTGCAGTCCAAAAATTCTATTTCTGAGCCGCCGTCAAAGATGGGCTACAAGGTCGGGTCAGTCCTTACGGTCGACAACGCGCTGAAAATTATCCTTGTAAAATCTGCAAACGATATCTCCGTTGCCTTGGGCGAGGCGGTTTCGGGGTCTGAAAGCGCGTTTATTGCACGCATGAATTCAGAAGCGCTGCGGCTTGGCATGACGGACACCAATTTCGTCAACCCTCACGGCTTGCCATCCTCACGGCAATATACGACAGCGCGGGACATGGCGCTTCTGGGCATGGCCATTCACCGTGATTTTCCTGAACATAAATGGCGGTTCAATGTTCCTGCCATTCGCTCGGGTGGCAAAGTTCTGCGCAGCCAGAACGTCTTGCTTGGCCGTTTCAACGGCGCTGATGGCATGAAGACTGGCTTTGTGTGCGCGTCGGGATTCAATCTGGTGGGCTCCGCCACCCAGCGCGGACGACGGTTGATCGCCGTGGTCCTGGGTGCCCGTTCACAAAACGAACGTCTTGAGACCTCGGCCAACCTTTTGGCAGGCGCATTTCGCAAACGCCGTGGTGAGGGCAATATACGCAATCTGCGACCCTATGGTGAGAACCGCGCAACGGTAGCCAATATTCGTCCCGAAATTTGTTCGTCCGCCGCTCAGCGCGCCCGTTGGGAAATTCGCGATGAGCAGGGACGTCTCAAAATTTCGACACCCCATATTAAAGCGCGCACCGGCAAGTTGCCCATTATAGACGTTTCCCTAGGCGGCGCGACGGGCCCCAAACCGCGTGGCGCAGCCATTGCCTCCGTCGCCGGTCAAACGACCAATATTCTGCCGCGCCAGAGGCCTGGTGGGTTCGGCGAGCCGCCAGTGACGACCGCGCTGCGGGGCTCCAGCACACCCACCGGCACTCAACAGCAATTGTCCAATGCTGCACCGGCGGTCGGGCGGCCATCCGCATCGACCGCAAATCCACTTGTGCCCGCCATGGCACCCATACCTCGCTTTCGACCTCGTTAGCGCATTTGCAAACCGGTCGACTCCCGCTGATCGTTCTAACCGGTGCGCTGGGCGCCGGCAAAACAACGCTTCTCAATGGGGCGTTGCGCGACCCGGCCATGGCCCGAACTGCATTGATCGTGAATGAATTTGGCGATGTCGGCATTGACCATTTGCTCATGCAAGCATCGTCCGACCATACGATCGAACTGTCGGGTGGGTGCCTGTGCTGCGCTGTGAGAGGCGCTTTCACGGACGGGCTGACAGACTTGTTGATGGCCCGGCGCGGCGACTTTGATCGCATCATTGTCGAGACCAGTGGTCTTGCCGATCCTGGGCCCATCCTCACCGCATTGCATGCCCATCCGTTTTTGAGCACGGCCATTCGTTCATCTGGCGTGGTGTGCGCAGTGGATTCATCTGCGCGTATAGATGCAGCCGGTGCCTCCGAGTTCGCAGCGCCGGAGTTCGCGTCGCAGGTCGTGCTGGCGGATAGGATTGTGTTGACCAAAACTGATGTGACTGCGCCATCCAAGCGCCTGACCGACTGTCTGGCTGCGATGGCACCGGCGGCGGACATGATGGATGTTTCAGCGCTTGGTTTCACGCCCGCCCATGCCTTCTCGCCCATGTTCGTGGCTCGTAAGTTCAGGGTATCTTCAGTGCCCACCCATGGTGAGCGGGCTGCCCCAATTGCGGTGAGTCTGGTGTCTGACCGCCCCATGGCCGTCGCGCACCTTGACCAGTTCTTGAACCAATTAATGGGTCGATACGGTGCGAACCTTCTACGGGTTAAAGGGCTGGTTTGGACGAAGACAGATGGCAACCGACCGCTTCTGGTGCAGGCTGTTGGTCAGGTTCTTGCTCCCTTTGAGCGGTTGGATTGTTGGGCGCATGATGGCGCGGAAACGCGTCTTGTTGTCATTTGCCGAGCGGCAAATGTCGATGATGTCACGCGCTTGTTTGCCAGCTTCAACGATGGCGTGGCGGCAGACCTTCCAGATGCCGACGCCTTGGCCAACAATCCGCTGGCCGTGCCGGGAGTGCGGTTCTAGTCGCTCTTTTGCGGCTTTTTAGCCGCCATGGCGAATGAGGAAGCGGTGACCTTTCTCCTCATCCACCGTCTCCAGCAAGCTGTGTCCGTTCTCAACGCAGAAATGCGGCATATCGATCACGGCCAACGGGTCGGTGGTTTTGACCCATAATTGTTCGCCCGCCGCCATGGACCGCATGCGATTGCGCGTCTTGAGTACGGGGAGGGGGCACTTCAGCCCGGTCAGGTCGTAAAGGTCTGGGTCGTTCGTCATCGCCACCTGTATGAAGGCACGATTTGCTTGGCCGCAAGGGGACCGAACGGATTTTTAAGTCCGGTGTGTCATGCTGACCCTCTAAAGCGGAGTGCGCATGGCCCTGAGCCCAACATTACTGACGAGCCTTGGTGCGCGGGTGTTGCCTGCAGCTATCGCGGGGCGGGCATCACCTGTTCTGGCGATGGGCGACCGGCTGCTCACCGGCACCGATGAGCGTGCGGCCAGTCTGCGTATGGCTGGTTTTGCCTTTTCCATTCGAATCGCCAGTGCTGCAATCGGTTTCCTGTCTCAAATTGTTCTGGCTCGCTTGCTGGGCGCTTATGAATACGGAATTTTTTCCGTGGTTTTTGTTGCCGCTTTGCTCAGTGGAGGCTTGGCTTGCCTTGGTATGCAAACCGCCGCCTTGAAGTTTGTTGCGACCTATCGTGCCAGCGGTGATCTGGAG
>JBCBZX010000198.1:0-5787 GCA_039815105.1 Pseudomonadota bacterium | reverse complement strand
CGCGCGTCGCCTCGAGTTGCGCGGTTGCGGCGTCGAGAGCTTTGGCGTGCAGCCCGTCGCGGTCCGCGAGCGCCGAGCGCAGAGCCTCGTCGTAGTCGCGCGACGCCTCTTCGAGGAGCTTGGTGACGTGGCGCTCGTGGGTCCTCCGACGTTCAGGCGGATGATCTGATGTCAACTTAGAAAACAAATCTGGAATGTAATCAAGACCGATGGACGGATGAGATCCCACTTCGCGAACGGATAAACATGAGTGAATGAGAAGCCCGAATCAATGATGCATCCATATCCAGATTCAGATGCTTTGGCAACCCACTCTGCAGCGGGGCATTGATAAGACCGCGAAAATCCGTATTCCTCGTAAATGACTTCGTTACAAAACCTCTGGATTCGTTGAGGAGTGAAAGGTGTTTGCGAAAGGTAGAGGTCGCATTGGCTAGGATCAAGCTGTCCAAAGGAGGTGCTAAAGGCGCGATTCCAGATCTTTCAATCGATTCTTAAGCTTTAAGGGGTACGGTAAATATCTATCTTACTTCCATCTGCATATCCCAATCTGTGATATACCCTCTATCCATGGGCCTTGAAATTTGTAACTGCGCGACATTTCTAACATCATTTTCAATCTGATCGCCAACCAATGTCTACGTTCTTTCTTTATCTCTTATCTCTCTAAGAAAGATCTACCTGCAATTGCGACTTATTTTTCCCTGTGGCGTTCAGGACGACAGCTCTCGGATTGGGCTCCCCCGCGAGACCGACCTCGAGCACCGACATAAGGCGAACGTGATCGTCATAACTGGATCATACCTTCACACTTCCAGCCCCATTATCAAGGATGATAGCTGGCATTTTAAAGCTTCATCTCCCTCTGCCCGTCCATCCAATCGAATCTCCTGAAGTGAGAACTGCAAATCAGACCTCGTCCTCTCCTCTAAGAACAATAGATTCATGAAAAGGAAACTAGCCTTCGTTGGTCTTCTCGCTCTACATCTGCCATGCTGCTTAATGTATCAGGAGATCTTTATCTCAAATAGATGGATTCCACTGTCAAAAGATGGGATACCCGCGGAGAAACTTGAATTCATCAGAAGACCAGGACGTGTTCAGGTATCACCCTTTCAGATTCCTTAAAAGCTTTCGGGGGTAATCGGAAAATAGGGGAAATCAGTGGGAGTCGTTGACAAAGGGAATATTCGTATCACTTCCGGGGAGAGTAAGGGAAGACGTCTCTTATCCCCGAAGGTATATCTAAGACCTATGATGGGGAAAGTTAGAGAGGCATTATTTAGCACGCTGGAATCGATAGGCGTGTACCAGGAACCTCCTCATGTAAGTTCAGATGATGCGCTGAACAATGCCGTTGGCTTGATACATGCGGAAATGCGCATGGCTGGCTCGCTGATCATGCGCTGCGCGGATGCGACCCAGGTGCCCGCCGGCAGCGCGCTGGCCGTAGATCGCGAAGCGTTTTCCGCGATGGTGACCAAAGCCTTGGCCGAGGAAGACAATATCGAAATCGTTCGTGGGGAGGTGACGGAGTTTCCGCCGGAGCACTGGGGCCCAACGATTGTAGCCACAGGGCCTCTCACCGGCCCCGGTCTCGCGGAGGGCATTGCCCAGCGGACCGGTGGCGACGCCCTCGCCTTCTTCGACGCCATTGCGCCCATTGTCCATTTTGACAGCATCAATATGGATGTCGCCTGGTTCCAGTCTCGCTACGACAAGGTGGGTCCGGGTGGCACCGGCGCTGACTACATCAATTGCCCGATGGACCGCGATCAGTATGAGGCTTTTGTCGGTGCGCTTATCGACGGGCCAAAAACCGAGTTCAAGGAATGGGAAGGCACACCTTATTTCGAAGGCTGCATGCCTGTGGAAGTGATGGCTGAACGTGGACGTGAAACCCTACGCCATGGCCCGATGAAACCCATGGGCCTGACGAACAGGCATAAGCCCGACGAGAAGGCATATGCAGTTGTTCAGCTTCGGCAGGACAATGCGCTGGGGACCTTGTATAATATGGTCGGCTTTCAAACGAAGCTGCGGTATGGTGCGCAGGCGGATATTTTTCGCACGATCCCTGGTCTTGAGTATGCCGAGTTTGCCCGGCTGGGCGGTTTGCACCGCAACACATATCTGGATTCGCCGCGCCTGCTCTCGGCATCTTTGCAATTGGAAGCGGAGCCACGGGTTCGCTTCGCAGGCCAGATGACGGGGTGCGAGGGCTATGTGGAGTCCGCTGCCGTCGGCCTGATGGCCGGTCGCTTTATGGTTGAGGAACGTGCTGGCCTAAAGCCCAACCTACCCCCCGCAACCACGGCTATGGGCGCGTTGTTGGCTCATATAACCGGGGGCCACATCGCCGCCCATGACGAGAAAAAGCGGTCTTTCCAGCCCATGAATGTCAATTTTGGCCTTTTCCCTCCGGTTGAAACACCGCCGCGCCCGCAAAATGGCAAGCGCTATCGTGGCAAGGAAAAGACTATTGCCCGCAAGCAAGCTCTTGCGCGCCGGGCGCTGGTCGACGCATCGCAATGGCTTGGGGTTGCCGCCCCAGACATAGAGCCCGAAACCTCGCCTGAGGCTGCTTGATAGGATCAAAGGCCAGGAACCGTTCCGCTGGCGGCCCGCCAAATAGACCATAAAGAGCCGATAGGGCTTTGCGCCTTTGCGGCTTTCGCGCTCTTGATCATGGGCACCAAATCAAGAAATGGCATCCGCTCTTGCGAAGACATGGACCGCCAATCGGCGAAAACCGCCAATCGGTGCCTGCGCGCTTCGCACATCAGCCAATCTTCAAGCCCGGCTCGCTGACTTGAAGTCAACTGAGCCGGGTCGAAGGGTTCATCGGGATTTATGTTCAAAATCTGCAACGTATCCCTGGGCACTGGAGCTCGACGCACCACGCCCGATGAGCGCACCATCGCCAAAGCGTCCAGCCAATAGCTCAGCACACCGGCGTGTCCCGACCGTTCGCTAAAGTGTCCAGCTTCGACACCATGCACAATCTGGACGGCCATCTGATACACCACAGAGCGCGTTTCGCCCGCATGCCCTTCCGCATCCACTAATGTGGCGGGCGGATCGGCGTATAAGTCAGATATGCGCGCATCCAGTAAGGCATCAAAGATGGTGACTGGCAGCCTGTGCTTTTCAATCGTGATGTTGAGAGCGGCGGCCAACGGAACGCTCCGGTCGCCATTCGAAATAGCATCGCGCCACCATTGCAGACGAATTTCACCCGCCATCGGCTCTCGGACAATTTGCAATATCCGTTGCATCTCGACCTCAAACGCGAACAGCGCACACAGGCTGGGGCGAGTGTCTGCGGGGGCATATGCCAAAGAGATGTAGCGCGGTCGATTTTCCGCACGAACTGTTTGAACACACGCATCAAAGGCGCTTTCCTACTCGGCCACGTTCAACCGACAGGCAACAATGCTGCGCCCACTCTGCGACCCTCTGCAAGCAGCACATTGAACGTGCGAATGGCAGCACCAGTGCTCATAACTTCTGTGCGTATGTCATTTTCGCTCAAATGGTTGCGGGCGGTGGCAGGCAGCGGAATGAGATCGCTTCCCGTCCCAAGCAGCAAAAGCTCAAGCGCCTCGCCTTCCGCAACAGGCCGCGCGAACAGCTCCAAATCCTTGAATTCGACAGCGGTCGTCGCAGACCACCCATATATGCCACTGGGAAGGCACATAATTGCCCCGACATGAGACATGCCAGCAAAACGAAATCCACCGTTTCCATAAGCATCGATGGGCGCCCGGTCTGGGAAATGGGCTTCGCGCATAATGGTGCGCTGGCCTCGGGCCGGGGCGCCGTTCGTTGTTTCGGCTGGCAGGTCAGACATTCACGTCGGCGGACGTGTTGGAGGTCGCTTTTTTCTCGCTATCGGCATCATCATTGCTCAAGGCCCCTGGGCGCAGACTGAACAATATCAGCAAAGGAGCGGCCATGAAGATGGATGAATAAGTGCCGATAATGACGCCAAAGATCATTGCAAAAGTGAAGGACGCCAGAACTTCGCCGCCCAACAGATAGAGCGCGAGCAGCGCCAGCAACGTTGTGACCGATGTCAGGATAGTCCGCGGAAGCATTTGATTGATGGACATGTCCAGCAGTTGCGGGATCTCCATCTTTTTGTACCGCCTTAGATTTTCGCGCACACGGTCATACACAACCACAGTATCGTTCAACGAGTAACCGACAATGGTGAGGATAGCCGCGATGCTTGCCAGGCCGAACTCCAGCCCCACTAGCGAGAAAATGCCAATTGTCAGGATCACGTCATGGGTGGTGGCCGCGATGGCGCCCAGCGCGAACTGCCATTCGAACCGGAGCCAGATGTAGACGAGAATTGCAAGAAGAGCGACGACAACCGCGATCGTGCCAGCCCTCGCCAGCTCGCCGGATACAGTTGGCCCAACGGCTTCCTGCCGCCTGATTTCGTACTCTTCGCCCAAAGCGCCTGTCACCAATGCCACCACGCTTTGCTCGCCATTTGCGCCTGCCTCTTGTGGCTCCACGCGGATCAGCACATCGCGCGGGGTGCCAAACTCTTGCACCTGGACATCGCCAAGATTGAGCTCACTCATTCGCGCACGAACGTCGCCTAAATCCGCCTGGGTCGTTTTGGACTGAATTTCAAAAAGCGTTCCGCCCTTGAAGTCGATGCCCAAATTAAGGCCGACCGACACAAACAACACGGCAGACATGACAATTGTCACCGCCGAGGCTGGGAATGCCAATTTGCGCCAGGGCATGAACGGTATTTTCGTGTCGTCTTTGACCAGCGTGAGCCACCTTTTCGGCAGCTCTTTAGGCCGAGCGCGTTGCACCCAGACCGCAATCATCAAACGGGTCAGGGTGAACGCTGTGAACACGGTCGTCACGATACCGATGGCCAGGGTTACCGCGAAACCGCGGATCGGGCCGGACCCCAGGTAAAACAGGATGATGGCCGCCAGAAGCGTTGTGATGCTGGCATCTACGATGGTGACAAAGGCGCGACGGAAGCCAGCATCAATGGCTTGAATGACATTGCGACCATTGCGACGTTCTTCTCGAATACGCTCGTAAATCAGCACGTTGGAATCAACCGCCATGCCCACTGTCAGCACAATCCCGGCAATGCCTGGCAGCGTTAGCGTTGCACCCAGCACGCTGAGCAGAGCGATAACCATCACTATGTTAGCGGTCAGCGCGATGTTTGCGATCACACCCAAACGGCCATAGGCCAGCAGCATGAACAGCAGTACAAGGGTAGCCCCCACAATGCCCGCCAACTCGCCAGCGACAATCGAATCAGCACCCAGGCTGGGACCAACCGTCCGCTCTTCAAGATAGGTGAGCCGCGCCGGCAATGCGCCGGCCGAAAGCTTGATCGAAAGATCGTTTGCGCCCTCGACCGTGAAATTGCCGCTGATCTGACCTGCGCCACCTAGAATTGGCTCATTGATAACCGGCGCTGTGAGGACCGCACCATCAAGAACGATGGCAAACGGACGACCGACATTGCGCTGCGTGATATCTGCGAAAATCTGGCCGCCACGGCTGTTGAACGTGAAATTGACAACGGGCTGATTGTTGCGGCTATCAAAACCAGGGCTTGCGCCCGACAGGTCCTCGCCGGTCAGCAACGCCCTGCTTTCGATCAGCACCGGCAATGGCGGATCATCCGTGGTGTTCAACACTTCGGTGCCGCGGGGCGGCCTCGCACCTTGAAGAACCAGATTCGGGTCAGCCTCTTCCGACACCATGTGGAACGTCATGCGCGCCGGCTCG
>JBCBZX010000110.1:0-9225 GCA_039815105.1 Pseudomonadota bacterium | reverse complement strand
GGAGGTCTTTATGTCCAGTCCAAACACCGTTTCACTTTCGGGCATGTCCGAAGGTGAGGCTCAAGAGTTCCACAAGTTCTACCTTCAGGGAATGATCTGGTTCTCGGCTATTGCCGTGATCGCCCATCTCCTGGTGTTCGTGTGGCGCCCTTGGTTCGTCTAGAGGAGCATTGATTATGTGGAGAATCTGGATGGTTTTCGACCCGCGCAAAACGCTGGTCGTACAAGGCGTATTTCTGTTCGCATTGGCGGCGATGATTCACTTCGTCCTGCTTTCGACAGAGCGCTACAACTGGTTCGACGAAGCTCAGCGGATGGCCCCACCAGCAGGTGTGGTCGTCAGCGAATAGCGACGCGTCTACCCAAAACTCGGGGGGGACCGTCACACCGGCGGCCCCCTTCGAAACCACCATTGCATTGACGACCGGCAGCCAACGCGCCGGACTTGAGGAGAACAGATATGTCTCTGCTAAGCTTTGAGCGAAAGTACCGTGTGCGCGGCGGCACCCTTGTCGGAGGCGATCTCTTCGACTTCTGGGTTGGCCCCTTCTACATGGGCTTTTTCGGCATCACGACAATCTTTTTCGCGGGCCTCGGCACCGCGCTTATCATTCTGGGAGCGTCCTACGGACCAACGTGGAACCCATGGTTGATTTCTATCAATCCACCGGCCATCGAATACGGGCTGGGTATGGCACCGCTGGCTGAAGGTGGCATCTGGCAGCTTGTTACCATGTGCGCCATGGGCGCTTTCATCTCATGGGCGCTGCGCGAAGTTGAGATCTGCCGCAAGTTGGGCATGGGCTACCATGTGCCATTTGCCTTCGGCGTGGCCATCTTCGCTTACGCCACTCTGGTCATCTTCCGGCCGCTGCTGCTGGGCGCTTGGGGCCACGGTTTCCCATATGGCATTTTCAGCCACCTGCAGTGGGTGTGGAACACGGGCTATCAATACGGCAACTTCCACTACAATCCGGCGCATATGGTGGCGATCACATTCTTCTTCACCACCACGCTGGCATTGGCCTTGCACGGCGGCATGATCCTGTCGGCTGCCAATCCTCGGCGTCATTCGAGCTTCGGCGGCCCTGCTGAAGTGAAGACCCCAGAATATGAAGACACGTTCTTCCGCGACACGATTGGCTATTCCGTTGGCACGCTGGGCATTCACCGCCTGGGTCTGCTGCTAGCTCTGAACGCCGGTTTCTGGAGCGCTGTGTGTATCTTCATCGCCGCTGGTCCGATCTGGTCCGAACCCTGGACCGAGTGGTGGGAGCCGCTGCGCAACTTCTACACCTGGGGAGGCTCGGCCGGGTAACCGGCGAGTTTGAAGGGAGATAGCTATGCAATATCAAAACATCTTCACCAAGGTGCAGGTCCGGTCAGAACCGGAAGTGGGCATCGACATCGGATTGGGCAATCGGGATCGCACCGAGAACCCATTTTACAACTGGCTGGTCGGCACGTTCGGCAACGCTCAAATTGGCCCGATTTACCTCGGCTTCCTGGGCACAGCCGCCTTCATGTGCGGCGGTGCCGCCTTCGTCATCATCGGCTTGAACTATTGGGTTCAGGTGGACTTCAACCCAGTGCGCTTCGTTCTTGAACTGCCTTGGCTGTCCCTTGATCCGCCGCCTGAAGAAGCCGGCTTGTCCATCCCATCTCTCCAAGAAGGGGGTTGGTGGTTTATAGCCTCGTTCCTCTTACTGGCGTCGGTGGTTCTTTGGTGGTTCCGCATGTACCGCCGCGCCGTTGAGCTTCAGCTCGGCCTGCACGTACCATTGGCATTTGCATCCGCCATCTGGCTGTTCCTGGTGCTTGGCCTTATCCGCCCGATCCTCATGGGCTCATGGTCCGAGGCAGTCCCCTACGGCCTGTTCACGCACCTGGACTGGACCGCAAACTTCTCGTTGAACTGGGGCAACCTGTTCTGGAACCCGTTCCACGCTCTGTCCATCGTCTTCCTGTATGGCTCCACCCTGCTGTTCGCGATGCACGGTGCAACCATTCTGGCCGTGACTCGCTATGGCGGCGAGCGTGAGATCGAGCAGATCACAGACCGTGGCACCGCCTCGGACCGTGCAGCTCTGTTCTGGCGCTGGACCATGGGCTTCAACGCGACAATGGAATCGGTTCACCGCTGGGCCTGGTGGTTCGCAATGCTCACCACCCTCACCGGCGGCATCGGCATCCTACTGTCGGGCACCGTGGTGGACGACTGGACGACATGGGGCATCACCCACGGTATCGTGCCTGAGGACTTTAGCTGGTGGCCAGAAACACCAAGCTCGCTGGAATCCAGCTGGTAACGCTGCCTCACCGAAATGACACAGAATAAAGGGGCCGCTCGATTGAGCGGCCCCTTTTATGTTAGTGAGTGCAAATTGGGAAACCGGAAAGCCGGCTTGCCTAAGCACCGGGTGTTATGAGCCCGTCAGGGATATCGCGCCACTTGCCCTCAACACCCAGCAAGTTGAAACGAGCGAACATGTATTCCGAGAACCAGCCCTCGGCGTAGGCGCGTTTCACCGCCACCCCGTGGGTATCGCTGTCCAGAGAGAAAGCCTTCATGGCATCCTGGGTCTCCCAGAAAGAGAACGTGACCTGGTGCAGCCAGGGCACCTCGCCCATCCCGATCATGAAGTGCCGCTGTTGATCATGCTCTGCGCGATCGGAGATCGCCGGAACAAGTGACCAAAACCGCCGCAAATGGCGCTTGCGCAAGGTAGCTCGGGTGATCGCAACAACCGGCATCCGCTGTTTTGCATCAGGCGAAATTTCGAATGGTGGCGCGCCATCCCAAGCGCCACGACAGCTAGTGGGTTGGAGAAACACCGTGGCAGTTTCACTCGACTTGGCACGATAGCGGCCAAGCGCCCTGCTCTCAGCCAGGCGTTTGCGAGCGATCTCCTCCGACGGCCAGAGGCACATGATGGTGTAGACGCCGAAATTGGGCCGGGTGGAGAACCCTGCCCCAGCGCCCGTTCCCATCATTTTGAAAAATCGAAGGTCCGGCGTTGACGCAATACCAGGCCGTGCAAAACCCATCTGAGAAAACGCCCAGAGCTTCGCCGCTACCCCTTCAAACCGAAAGAGGGATATTGTGACGGTCTGCATAGCGATATTCCGGTCTGAACCCGGGATTGGGTGTGTGTTGCTTATGCCACCGAACGTGCTAGCGCGCACTGAGACCACAGGTCGCAAAGCGCATCACCAAGAGCATCAATATCACCATCAGTATGGAACGGCGTCGGAGTAATGCGCAGACGCTCTGTTTTGACCGGCACGGTTGGATAGTTGATGGGCTGCACATAAATTCCGCTGTTCTCCAGCAGAATGTCAGAAATCCACTTACATTTGGAAGCGTCACCCACCATGACAGGCACGATATGGCTTGCATTCATCATGTGGGGAATGCCACGGCGGTCCAAGGTAGCGCGAACTTTGCGGACGGCCTCTTGGTGGCCGGCCGCCAGCTCGCGATGCTCTTTCAAATAGGCAATCGACGCAGTCGCGCCAGCCGCGATTGCCGGTGGCAACGCTGTTGTGAAGATAAAGCCACTGGCGAATGAACGCACAAAGTCGATCAGTGCACGGGAGCCGGTAATGTAGCCCCCCATCACGCCAAAAGCTTTGCCCAGCGTGCCTTCAATAACGGACAGGCGATGCATGAGGCCTTCGCGCTCGGCAATACCGCCGCCGCGTGGACCATACATCCCAACGGCATGAACTTCATCGAGATATGTCAAAGCCCCAAACTCGTCGGCCACGTCGCACAGAGCTTCGATCGGCGCGATATCCCCATCCATGGAGTAGACGCTTTCAAAGGCAACCATTTTGGGCGCTGCGGGATCGTCCAGCGCCATCATACGGCGAAGATCCTCAGGATCATTATGTTTGAAAATACGCTTTTCGCAACGCGAGTGGCGAATGCCTTCAATCATGGATGCATGGTTGCCCGCATCGGAATAAACGATCATTCCCGGGACCTTTGACGCCAGAGTTCCCAGCGCCGCCCAGTTGGACACATAGCCAGACGTGAAAATGAGTGCCGCTTCCTTAGCGTGCAGATCAGCCAGCTCGTTCTCCAACAGCACGTGATAGTGATTTGTACCGGAGATGTTGCGCGTTCCCCCCGCGCCGGCGCCACACTGGTCGATGGTGGCGTGCATCGCATCGGTGACCACTTTGTGCTGCCCCATGCCCAGATAGTCGTTTGAGCACCAAACGGTCACTTCGTGTGTGCTGCCGTCGGGGCGGTAGCGAGTCGCTTTTGGGAAGTGATCTTTATGCCGTTCAATGTCGGCGAAAACCCGATAATTGCCTGCTTCACGCAGTCCACCAAGCGCAGTCTCGAAATACTGCTCTATCTTACCCGGAGTGGCCACAGGTGTGATATTTTCGACGCTTTTCTTGTCGCCGTTCAGTGGCAGAATATCCATCACTCGTCCTTTTTATTCTCCGGCTCGATGTAGGCGTTCCACACAGAAAAGACACTGCGACGGGTTGGCGCTTTCAAGCCTTATTTTTATAGCCCGCGTTCCATCAAAACGGAACGTCTTGTGCGTTGAATCGACGGAGAAATATCCACTATTGGGAGATGATTTCTCTCATCACTATCAGCTGATGAGACTCGGTCGTCGGCGACGTCCTTATCCTTGTGAATCGCCCAATCCCATAGCGACGCGTCACGCCACGGAACGATGAGAAAGATATGCTCAGCCACCGCCAGAAGCACAAAAGTACCCACCAAGCTATGCCCAACCAACCCATATTCTGTCCGGGCCTGAAACACCGCATCCACCAGCACGATGAAAAGACAGGCCGAAAATGCCAGGGCAATTGGAAAGAACGGAGTGACCCGGTCCGTTCGAAAATATGTGTGTAAGTAACGAACCCTGGGCGGCATCAGATCACTAATGGCGTTAGGCGCTCCGTGAAAAACAATCAGCTTTGTGCTCAACCGCATCACCCACATGACGGCCAGCAACATGGGGCCGACGGGGTTCGCTCCACCGCCAAGCCAGACGCAAAGTACAAATACCGTGGCAAACAAAGCGATCTCATGGTGATCTATCGCTCTAAAAGCCGCGCGGAAACGCACGCCACCCCTGGCATGTTCAGGGCATGGATATGGCCTTGAGCCCGTGACAATGCCCATGAGAAACAGCGCCTCGTGGAAAGCCCACACCGCCAGGGCGGACGCAAATCCTGTGTACGCGGCCCACACGCTGACTTGGCTGGACGACCAAATCAGGCCCGAAATACCGATCGCGCCGATAACGCCAAAAACAAAAGATACAATCCGCCGTCTGCTCTCCGCGACCCGCACTGCAAAGGCGACCGCCCCGGTGGCAAGCCACCAGACGATCAGCGCAAATGCAAAGGCGAACAGAACCGTCATCAATTACCAGACAGGCTCTAAGTGGCTGGTGTCTGGAATGTCGTTCTTGATCGTCGGTATGAAGTACAAGCCGGCAAACGTGACAGCCGCCCGTGCCCCCAAGCCAAATTTTTGCAAACGACCTACAAGGCCGCCCCGCTCCTCAGCTGCCGCCAGCTTCATGTTGATCGCGTTCAATCGGCGGAAACCAGCGAGCATCTTGGGATTGTCCAGATCCAGCAATAGTGGAAAGCACTGTTTGGAAATTTCAGACGTCAGGTGAAACACCTTCATGTCATATTCTTCAATGTCGATTCCGAGAGCATCGTGAAACGCCGGCCGCACATGGTCGCGCACAAACATGGTGGAGAACACGGCTAACATGAAGAACTTGATCCAAAGCTTGTTGCGGCCTTCCAACAGGCGCCGGTCAGACCGCAGCAACAATGAGAAAGCTTCCCCATGGCTGAACTCATCATTGCACCATTCCTTGAACCAATTGAAAATTGGATGGATGCGCTTGTCCGGGTTCTGCTCAAGGTGGCGATAAATGGTGATATACCGCGCATACCCAATCTTTTCAGACAGATAGGTAGCGTAGTAGATAAATTTGGGTTTGAAATATGTGTACTTCTTGGCCTTGGCAAGAAAGCCCATATTCACACCGATGCCGAAATCCTTGAGCGCATCATTTAGAAAGCCAGCATGTCGGCTTTCATCGCGGCTCATATAACCAAACAGCTCGCAAATATCCTGGTTGCTGCCCCGACGCTTCATCTCTTTATACAGAACGCACCCTGAAAACTCCGAAGTGAGAGAGGAAACCAGAAAGTCCACCAGCTCCTTGCGCAGCTCAGGGCTCAAATCATCGATGTTGGAAACATCCCAAGTCTCGTCACGCTTGAAATGCCCTCGGTTCGGGTCCGACTTCATTTGAGCGATCAAACGGTCCCACTCGTCGCGAACAGGCGTGACATCGATGCGATCCATCTCGTCAAAATCGGTTGTGTAGAACCGCGGGTTCAGCATTGTCGAATTGACTGCTGCTTCCGTGGTTTCGTTCACGCGGGCGCGGTAAGCTGCGTTGCTGGCGGCAATCTCTTCTGCTGTGACGTGCTTATTCATAGCGTAACGGCCTCCGAAAAGCTGAATTCACAAAGTTCCATAAACTCGAAATCACCGGTTGCCCGGGTCCAGAAGCGCTCGATCACGCTGGCGCGGGTAATCGTTGCGCGGCGCTCAAATGTTTGGCGATGACCGTACGGAACTTGAACCGGCGAACCATGCACCATCACCTCATCACCCGGATGGACCACAACGCCGCCGCTAAAGCGGACATGAGCCCCCAATTCCTCGAAAGTATTGTTGATCTCAACCGTGCAGTCGACTTCCTCGCGGCGGCGGCTAAGCAGATTGGCCGTAGACTTATGTGCGCTAGGCTGAGCCATACTAGTCTCCCGTGCTTGCTTTGGTTTGGGCAATCAGAACACCAAATGGCTCTGCGGCGCGCCCAGCCGGAATGTTGATTCTGAATTTCACATCCGGCGCTGTGACAGAGATATCTCCACGGTCCCAAGACAGAATACGATAAAATTCGGCGGGTGGCTTGGACGCAGCGACCCGCATCAAATCGAAGCGGCGAAATGTGTCCCTTATGCTGTTGCGTTTGTCGGCCTGGAACGTGGCGATTAGGGCACCGTCTTGAGCATCCCGCAACTGCACAACACCTTGCCCATTATTAACAACATTGATGTCCCGAACGAGATCGGGAGAAGTTGTGGGAAGGTCCACCGCCTTGACGCCGAACAAAGTCGCAAGCGTGATGGCGGCAAACGCAAACAGCCCGAACACACCCACCAGCTTATACATGTAAGTCGGAGCCATTTCGCCTTCTCGGCGGCCGGGCCGGCCTGCCATTCCAGCAGTAGCTCCAGCCATCAAATTTGCGTTTTGGTGTGACATGACTTCAAATCCTACTGGGTTGCGAACTGACCAATTGGCGCAGATTTTTTGGCGTTTTTGTCGTGAGACGCCAAAGCCAGATCTGCAGACGCTTCGGTTGATTGGGCGTGTTCCCGTGCGAGATGCGCAATCACCTGCTCCGACAGAATTGCGCCAACATCACTGGCCTTGTTCAAACCCACCATTTGAGGTTCAACATTGTTGATGCGCCACGGACGAACATTGGGCCACAGCATCAGCCATGCCAAGCGCATACCGTCGTCCGACATGCGAACTGCGACCTCCCCCTGGCCTGCGGCATTGGCCCGCAAATCAACGTTTTCAACCTTGGCGAACGGCAAATTGTAGGTGGCCGACAGCGCAACACCCACACGCATGACAATGCGTTTGTTGGTGATGGTGTACAGGGCAGTTCTTTGCACCAGCACACAGAACACGGCCAGAAAACCAATCACCAGCGCCCCCGCCAAGGCGAGCAACGAAAGACCGATGATTGTGTCTTCAACTGCACGGCCAGTCGCCGCGCCATTCCAGACAACCCAGATGCCGATGCCGAGGAAGTAGGCCACAATCCACCAGACCTTCAGGCGTTGGCGGAGGAGGACGCGCCAGTTTGGCGCGCCCTGCCATACGATACGCTCCCCCTCCGGCAGCATGGCCGGAAGGCCGGGAGCTGGCTCGAAGTCATGCTCCGGGCCACCAGTCTCCGAATGCAGCTTGGTGGGGAAGCTCTCCGTCACAGCTTCACCTCATGGCGTGAAGGGTCGGAGTAGAACAGGCCTGCCCCGTAATAGCCCATGATCTGGTCTTCCTCGCGGAAGGTGACCTGATCCGCAGCGGCGGTGCGAGGCACATTCGCGAACTGGCCACCCTTAATGGAGTCCACAAAGCAGAGAACTTCACGCCCGCGAATGGGCTTTATGGCCGCAAAGTTAGCAGGGATCAGCACAGAGCCTTCGCCAATGGCATCATCAAGTGCAACCTCATAATAGCGCACAACCTGCTCGGCCCTGTCACACCATATGTCGGCCACGGTTCCGGCAACAACGCCATCATGGCCCACAACACGCAGGCCACGCGGGTCGATGTTCTGCTTTGGTACGGTGAACTCTGTGCCAACCCGCATGGGTACAATTTTCACGTCGCCATGGGCCGTCAGGTCTGGGTGCTCCGACCGCTGGGTCCACGCGCCAGGCCCGACACCGGCCTTCATCGGATCATCGCCGCCGGGGCGGAACGCGGTTCCGGCGAAGCGGCTCACAGGTTCCAGTTTCACGTCGTCGCGCATATTGTCACGCGCATTGTCATTGGGAACGGTCACGGTGCCGTGGCCATGGGGCAGATGAAATGTCTTTGCCTTAGGCGTGAAAATCGCGTCGGGCCCCGAAATGTTGCCTGCTTCATCTTCCAGTGGGAAGCCTTCACGGCGGCTTTCCTGCTGCAAGTGGAACACCAAATAGGCGAAAAACGCCCAGAAAACGTAGAGCACTATTTGCGCCACATCTATGTATCCAGCTTCACCAATCATAATTCTCTCCTTGGATAGCCTTGTTTAATTCGGTTGCGCATCAGCCGGGCAGTTCGGCAAGGCCGAACGGTTCGGTTGAGCGGGTTTGGGTGGAACGGTGCCCGACAAGCGGGCCGATGATGACGAGAGCGGCAAACAACAGCCCGATCTCGATGTGGTAAACGACAGAGTAGCCCGCGACCGGCGCCACCAGCACGCCCTCGCCGACCTGACTGTTGATAAGCGTGTTAACGCCATCTCGAACCAAGCCGCCAATTGCCAGAGCGGCGCCTATCGAGGTGGCTTGCACTGCACCCCAGGCACCTATGGCCATGCCATGATCGGAAGAGCGGGCGATATCCATTGCAGCCAG
>JBCBZX010000133.1:0-7930 GCA_039815105.1 Pseudomonadota bacterium | reverse complement strand
TGGGTTACCCGAGCCAGCGCGGCGACCGCATTTTCCGGTTTAGCCGCTGCCATATTAGGGCAGGAGCTGGCCATGGTACTGTTCGGTTTTGGCTTGATGGGCGTAGGATATGCGGTGGTTATGCCACTTGTTTTCTCCAGGGCTGCCAATGATCCCGTTATTGCACCGGGGCCAGCCATCGCCAGTGTTGCCACGCTCGGCTATGGCGGAATGCTTTTGGGACCGCCAATCATTGGATTTGTGGCTGAGTTAACCGGACTGAGAGGGTCTTTCACAGTTCTTGCCGCGCTAACGCTCTTGGCCTTCTTCTTGGCTCCCAGCCTCAGAGTGGCCTAGCTTACCACCCAAAGAATGGCGGTCACTGTGATCACCGCGCACAGCGTGCTGACCAGAATCGCAGTGCCCATGCGTCTGGCGTATGTGTCATATTGAGTGGCGATCACGAAGACGTTTTGGGCAACCGGCGTGGCGGCGATAACGGTCGCGATGGCAATGGTGCGCGGGTCCAGGTCGATGGCGGACAGGACCATGAAAACGGCCAGTGGGTGGATCGCCAGTTTGAGCGCGCTGATCCCGGCCACGAACGCTCCATCGCCCTCGGTTTTGCGCGTTGCCAGGCTTAGGCCCAACGCAAACAGTGCGGTGGGCGCGGCCGCGGCGCCCAGAAAGTCTGCAAAACGTTCGGTTGGGCCGGGCAGGCCAATGTTTGTGGCTGATAGGGCAACACCCAAAATGATGGCGATGGCAAACGGGTTGCGCACCGCTCTTGCGAGAGCTGTTGCAAAGGTCTGCAGGCGTGAACCGCCCGACTTGGCCTCAAGCATGGTGATGGAAATCGGTATGATAATCAGCAGATCAACGATCAGAACGCTGGCCGACAGGCGCACGCCGTCATCGCCAAAGTTGGCTGCGGTAATGGGCAGTGCGAGAAACCCGACGTTTGCGACCGATGCGGCCTGTCCGCTAATCGCCATCTGTCCCAGGCTGGCCGCTTTGTCGCGCAGGCGGGCGAATGCCATGCCACCCGCAAACAGAAGCAATGCCGCCCCAAGCCATCCCGCCAACAGGTGCAGATCGAACAGAGCTGCGATATCCTGGCGGGCCAAGCTGCCGGCCACCAACGCGGGCATGGCAAAATAGAATACGAAAATGTTGATGGCTGGCACGGCCGCAACTGGCACCCACTCGCGCTTTGCGGCGAAGAAACCAAGTGCGATGACGGCGAAGAAGGGCAGGGTGAGGTTGAGGAGATCGGTCACGGCCTTTGGTTAGCGCCCATCGACGGGGCGTCAAAGGGGAATTTCGGTTCGCTTTCGGGTCCGCTTGTCGAAAGTTGCTTTCGCCCGACCATGGGCCGAAACGAGAAGTGGCTCCAATTCCTCTAAAGTGGAAGCGGTGGGGCAAAGCACGCACATCCAGCTCATCCAGCCGTAAACTGGGTGAGGCATAAGCTGATCAATACTGGTGAAATCCCACGGCCCCTCAATTACCGCGCCTTTTCCCGGTCGGGCAGGCGGTTGGCCAAATTGCTGGACAAACTCGCTACGCAGCGGGCCAAAGTTCAACCGCCACACATTGTCCCGCTTCAGGCGGGACGCTTTGTCATTCTCGCCATCGTCCAGTTTGATCGTTGCGAAATAGGTGCCGCGCGGAAAGTGGTTGCCAGGATTGTAGGCGAGCATCCATTCCCCCCAGGCTCTTGTTGGCACCACGCCTTTATATCGCGCCAATTTGTCCAACACCGTTTCGGGATCTAGGCTCATGTTTTTGTGTTCTCCCTTTCGGCGATGCTGGCGGTTTTGGACTGAGGCCTAGCCCATGGCAACTGACAGCCTGGTGTCAGTAGATTGTTCAGCCGACCAATTCGCATGGCGTGTCGGCGAACCTATGGCCACCCAAGGGTGGCGGCGGCCAACACCACATACCGGCCGGTCTTTGCTAGGGTCACCAACAGGATGAAGCTCCATAAAGGTTCGCGTAGAACGCCCGCGGCCACGGTGATGGGGTCTCCAATGATGGGCACCCAGCTCAACAAGAGTGAGAAACGTCCGTATTTGCCGTACCAGCCGCTGGCCTTCCTCAACTGAACTTGCGTAGCTGGAAACCATTTGCGATGGGCCTGGCGCTGGGCGAAGCGACCCAGAAAATAGTTGACCGTGGACCCTAATATGTTGCCAGCGCTGGCGACTGCCACAAGAAGCGCCACTGAATGGTCGCCGGATAGGATGAGCCCCACCAACACCAGTTCTGATTGGGCCGGCACAAGGGTTGCTGCAACAAGGGCTGACAGAAACAGGCCGCCATAGGCAGCGAGAATAGACATGGTTGACCGTCGTTATCTGGCCCTTATCTCACCCGTATCGACCAGTTGCTGGAACATCTCCACAGCTGCATCCGCCACCGGGCTAAACTCCATTCCCAATTCGCGTTTGATCTTGGAATTGTCGGCCCGCCAACGCTTGTTCATGTTCTCACGGATGAAGCGTCGGGTGATCGTTTTGTCGAGAATCGGACCCACCAAAGACAAGAGCCAGACGGGTACGGTGCGCGTGGGGAAGGGGTAGTCGCCTTTGACGCCGTCGCGCAGCATCTGGCCAAGCTCCAGAAAACTGACGGTTCGGGCTGACGTGATATGGCGACCTTCAGCCTCTGGAATGAACGCCGCGCGCAAATGGGCATCTGCCACATCGCGCACATCCACCATGCCGATTTCATAGGGCGGTGCGCCCGCTTTCATCTGCCCATCGCCGAAACGCTTCATGAGTGCAAAGCTCTCCGATGTTGGTTTGCCGCCAACGGCTGGGCCGATGACGAGCGCCGGGTTGATGACAACCAACTTCCACCGGTCTTGCGCTTTCGCAATGTCCCAAGCGGCCTTCTCGGCTTCGGTTTTAGAAAATGAATAGGCATTGTGATCGAGGCTGGAGGATGTGTTCCAAACATCCTCTGTCAGCTTGCCGCCAGGCATGCGGCTGACGTCTGAATTGTCGCCGAAAATGGCGGCGCAGGAACTGGTGAGCACCACGCGCTCCACGCTCTCGGTTTCAGTTGCCGAGTGCAGCACATTGCGCGTGCCGTTAACCGCGGGGTCCACGAGGTCGCGCTGCGGGTCAGTCACCTTGGACGTGAAGGGCGATGCGGTGTGAAACACGATGGAGCAGCCTGCCATGGCCTGGGCATAAGAGCCGTCTTCCAACAAGTCCGCCTTGAACAGTTTAAGTTCGCCCGGTGCCGAGTGGGCCAGATCTTCCAGATAGCCGACCTTGCGCTTGTCGCCGGGCGCTCTCACCGGCGCGTGGACCGTGGCACCTGCGTCCAGCAGGCGTTTAACCACCCAGCCAGCGACATAGCCGGTGGCACCGGTGACCATGATTGGTTTTGATGTGTCGATCGACAGTTTGGGGGTGACTGCGTTCAAAATGTGCCTCGGTTTCACAATTGATGGAGTGGTCGATAGCCTCAGAAGTGGGGTGTGAGCGCGCTCAATTGAAGCTTTGAGCCCGAGTTTCTTGGATTGGTGGGCTGGAAAGCGGAGGGCACGCTTAAGAACGCCACCAGCCGGTTGATATGGTTTCGGCAGGAGCGTAGGTTCTGCGCGCTTGCGGGCATGGCGCCCGCATCTATTCCCAATCTGGAGCCGAACCCATGGCCTTTATCGCCGACAGCCTTTCACGCGTAAAACCCTCTGCCACCATCGCAGTTTCGCAGAAGGCCCGCGAGCTGAAAGCGGAGGGCCGCGATATCATCGGTCTGGGTGCTGGCGAACCGGATTTTGACACGCCAGACAACATCAAAGCGGCTGCCAAAGACGCTATTGATCGGGGCGAAACCAAATACACCCCCGTGCCAGGCATTCCCCAGCTGCGCCAAGCAATTGCAGACAAATATGCGCGCGAGAATGGCCTCGACTATTCTGCAGACCAAGTGATCGTTGGTACTGGCGGCAAGCAGGTGCTCTACAATGCGTTTGCCGCAACCCTGAACCCCGGTGACGAGGTGCTGATCCCAACGCCATATTGGGTCAGCTATCCCGATATGGTGCTGCTCAACGGTGGTGAGCCGCGCTTCATTGAAACCACGCTGGAAAGCCAGTTCAAGATCACGCCAGAGATGCTGGACGCGTCCATTACCCCCAAAACCAAATGGCTGATGTTCAACTCGCCGTCTAACCCCTCGGGTGCCGCCTACACGCGCGATGAGATTGCTGCGCTCGCTCGGGTGCTGTTGGACCATCCGCACGTGTGGGTGCTGACGGACGACATGTATGAGCATCTTTGTTACGATGATTTTGAGTACACAACGATGGCCCAGGTGGAGCCGACGCTCAAAGAGCGCACATTGACCATGAATGGCGTATCGAAAGCCTATGCCATGACAGGATGGCGCATTGGCTATGCCGCTGGCCCAATTGAGCTGATCAAGGCGATGACCAAGGTTCAAAGCCAGTCAACATCCGGCAGCAGCTCGATTGCCCAATGGGCGGCAGTCGAAGCGCTCAACGGGACGCAAGACTTTATCGGCGAACGCCGAGAGGTTTTCAAAGGCCGACGGGACCTGGTGGTGAGCATGCTCAATCAGGCGACCGGGATTGAATGCCCGACGCCGGAGGGTGCTTTCTACGTCTACCCCTCTTGCGCTGGCTGCATTGGCAAGAAAACCGAGGATGGGACGGTGCTTGAAACCGATGAGGACTTCGTCAAAGCGCTGCTCGAAGCGGAGGGCGTGGCCGTGGTCCACGGCTCGGCATTTGGCCTCGGCCCCAACTTCCGCATTTCCTACGCGACATCCACCGAAGCGCTGACAGAGGCTTGCGAGCGTATTCAGCGCTTCTGCAACTCACTGCGCTAGGTATGATCGGTCGCCACCATAGGGCTGCTTTTGCACCTGTGTTGGTCGCAGCATTTTTGGCTGCGACCATGCCCAGTTGGGCCAAGCCACCAACGGGGCGGTTTCTGGGCTGCGTGACAAGTTCCGGGGTTTTGACGCCTGTGGTCACCCGGCTCACCGATCAGTATCAAGGCATTGGCGGGAGCTACACCTATCTGCATGAAGGCGAGCGCATTGATGGGACGCTGGAGCATATCGGAGTTGAACCGGGTGGTGTGTATTCCATGATCTGGAGCGAAGAGGCGGGCACTGGCGAGTTGCGCATTCAGTTCACCCTAGACACAAATGGCTTTTCCGGCAGATGGACCAGCGCAGGCGATAGTGCCCAATATGATGAGTTCGGTCAGTTCTGGTCCGGCAATCGCAGTGAGGCCGAACTGGAAAGCATGGCCTGCGGGGCGAGCTAACGTGTCTGGTGGCGCCGCCGGTTTCGCGCTAGCCTCTGGCGGTTCTGGTTAGCGAAGGTCGACAGTGATGGCGCATGGAATTGTACACTGGAACGAGCTGAACACCCATGACCCGGCGGCTGCCAAGGTATTTTATGGCGAAGTTTTGGGGTGGCGGTTCGAAGACTCACCCATGGGAGACGGCAGCAACTACACGGTGATTTGGTCCGGTGATAAGATGATGGGCGGCATTTTCCACATGAACCATCCGGCATTTGACGGCATTCCGGAACACTGGTTCACACATATCGCGGTGGATGATTTGGATGCGCGGTTGAAGCTTGTTGAAGCACACGGCGGAAAGATCACGCGACCGCCCTTTGACGTGCCGGGCGTGGGCAAATTGGCCGTGTTACAGGCGGCGACCGGCTCGTTCTGCGCTTTCATTCAGCCCGTGTCGGAGACTGAAGCGCGGTAACTCAAACCCACGCTTTCGTGACAAAGTGTCGTTTGTGGTGACAGGCCGACAAATCTAGGCTGCCTCCAAACGAAAGAGGACGCCTGCCATGCTTATTCGCCACCGCAAATCCTGTGAAATATCTGAAAATCGGGTGACAGCTGATGCTGTTTATCTCAACCGGCGCAGCTTGATGAAGGCGGCTGGCATTGGCGCATTGTCCATTGCTGGCGGCAGCCTGATGACCCCGCGTCCCGCTCACGCCCAGATGGCAGATGCCAATGCCGGCTTGGCGTCTACAGGCGACTTGTATCCCGCCCCGCTCAATGAGGGCATCCGCGAAGCTGGCCGCGCCCTCACCGACGAGTCGGTCGCGACAACCTATAATAATTTCTACGAGTTCGGCTCCCACAAGCAGATTTGGAAAGCCGCACAGGCGTTGCAGTTGGACCCATGGAACGTGCAAATCGACGGGCTGGTGGAAGAGCCCATGACAATCGGCGCGGAAGATCTGATCCGCAAAATGCCGCTTGAAGAGCGCATCTATCGCCATCGCTGTGTTGAGGCTTGGGCTATGACTGTGCCTTGGTCCGGTTTTCAGATGTCTGAACTGGTCAAGCTCGCCAAGCCAACGTCTGACGCTAAATACATCCGCTTTGAAACTTTTGAAGACCCCAAAGTTGCCCCCGGTCAGCGCTCTTCCTGGAATCCCTGGCCCTATGTTGAAGGCATTACAATTGATGAAGCCATGAACGAGTTGGCCTTTGTCGTGACAGGTGCCTACGGCAAGCCCCTGCACAAGCAGTTTGGTGCGCCCCTGCGGCTCGCACTGCCTTGGAAATACGGTTTCAAGCACATAAAAAGCTTCGTCAAAATTTCATTCGTAGCCGAGCGGCCGGTGAGCTTTTGGGAGCAGATTAATGCCGGTGAATATGGGTTCTGGGCCAATGTAAATCCGGGCGTGCCACACCCACGCTGGCGTCAGGATCGCGAGCGTTTGCTGGGTGCGGAAACATACGAGCCGACATTGATGTTCAATGGTTATGCCGAGCAGGTCGCAGGCCTTTACAAAGACCTTGAGGCGAGCGAGGGCCAGGCGCTTTACCGCTAGCTCCCAGTGCGGTAGCGCACTTACCAAACGACAAAAGCCCGACCATTGGCCGGGCTTTTTGTATTTCGGCTGAAGTAGCCGAGGCTTAGAATTTCAGGCGAAGACCCAGTTCGGCCTTGTGTTGGCGCACGTGCACTTTGCTGTTATCGCCGAGTGCGCCGGTCAGACGCACGTTCTCAATGCCGAAATATTCGTAGCCAAGTTCGACGGCGACGGTTTCCGTGACGTCCATGGACATGCCGGCGCCCACCTGCCATGCAAGGCCATTGCCGCTGTCGTTCATCGCGGTGACATTGCCTGGTCCAAGCCCCACCGTTGCGGCGGCCAGTGCCACGCCATGATTTTTGAAATCGACACGGCCATAACCTGCGCCAGCGGTGACGTAGGGTGTGAAGCGCGAGGCGTTTTTGAGATCGATTGCAACGTTGGCCAACCCGTAAGTTGTGGTGGTTTTGCCAAATGCGTTCGCCCCACCGAGCGTTGTGGCCAGGGCGTTCAACGTGTGGGATTTCACATTGGCTGATGATGTGCCGAGCTCAAGTTCTGCCCGAAGGTTCAATCCCATAATCTTGTAGCTGTTGCCGATGGCCAGGGAGCCGCCCCAGCCAATGCTGTCATAGTCGTTGGTGATGGAGGTAAAGGTGCCTCCGCCCGCTGGCGCTGTGAGGCCAAACGCTGTGTTGGCTGAGAAAGCCCCGGCGATGCGGGCTGCAACGTAGACAGTTCCCTCATCGGCAACTTCAATAACTGGTACATCGCTCATCTTATCGAGATCTGCGGCGATTGCAGGGGCTGTTAGGATTGATGTGGCGGCAAAGGTAGCGGCGATAACGCGGAACATGGAAACCTCTAAGCTGATGAGTGGCCGCAGGCTGGGAGGCCGCACGCCGTGTTGCCTTCCAGTGTAGGCAACAGGGCTTTCCAATCTGTTAAGGTTAACCGCAGCTTTGTTTTGCGGGGCGTTGACACGCTGTCAGGAGCAACCACGCAAAGAAAAACCGGCCTCGGAGTGAACCGAGCCGGTGAGTGGGCGGGGCTGATTTGAGCCGACGCCGATATTATCAGAGGGAGAAAGAAGGGGCGGCACGC
>JBCBZX010000112.1:0-9081 GCA_039815105.1 Pseudomonadota bacterium | reverse complement strand
GGCGATCAGGCTTCCATCCTCATCAAGGATGGCGGCACACCCTGGCTGATCCTCAAACAGATCAAGCAGGGCGTTCACACGGTCAGCCGCCTGTTCGCCGGGCCGCACGAGCCCAAGGCGTTGTCCTCCCTCAAACACCATCAATATGGCGCCGCCATCTTCACCCAATTTTATGGGGCGGGCGCGACCCTCAAGGGTGAAGCGCACAAGGCCATCATTCTTTCGCAAACCGAAATGCAGATCACCTGAGGGGCCATCTGACGCATCGCCGTCATTTAAGGATTGCGCAGCCATGCGCATCTGTTGAGCCAAGCCCGCCGCAGCCGATGCCCCATTTGGCAGGGGAAACTCCAGATCAAGAAGGTCGGAGATGCGACGCTCACCCATAAGGCGCGCGCCCTCAGCGTTGGCCCACAGAAGCGCAGACATATCTACCGCCCAAACAAGCGCCGGCTGAGACGACAAAATGTGAGGCCGCACCATGGGATGCACCGAAATATCGATGAAGGTGACAGCCATTAGGCAGGCCTCGCTTGGTAACTACGCAATACAAATCCCACAGCCCAACGACCGCGAGAAAGGGGGTTATCATTTCGTTAATAATTGGCGAGAGGCTTGCGGTCCAGCAAATCAGGCCGACAAGTGCAAACCATGTCAATCGCGGTTAACGCGTAAAACCGTCTTGCCAGAGCCTTCATCAGCCACTATTTCAGGCGCCAGTGCGGTTGTAGCTCAGTTGGTTAGAGCGCTAGATTGTGGCTCTAGAGGCCGGTGGTTCAATTCCTCCCAACCGTACCATTTTCCCTCAAACTATGTCCTTGAGCCCGTGTCGTGAGGGCTTTCAGCTAAAACAAGTCGCCCTGGTTTTGCGCCGATGTCGGAGCCGCCTTTGATGCAGTCTTTTTTGGCCGCATTGGTTTGTGGGCTGGTTTTGCGCCGGTCTGGCCGCCTTTCGTGCCACTTTCCGAAGAGTCATCGTGCACGATGGCGTCGCGGGTGACGTCCGCCCATTCGATTGTCACCTTATCCCCGTCGTCCAACCCTTTGCCTCGAGGCACCATGTTGCCCTCATCGTCCCGAATGAGTGCGAAGCCCCGTCGAATGGCACTTTTATACGACAAACCATCGAGAAGGCGGTTGAGGCCATCGACGCGATCTTTGAACCCACTGAGCCGTGCATCGGCAGCCGGTTCTAAGCGCGGCGCAACGTGGTCCAGCCGCAGCAGCGAGGCATCAAACTTACGCGCGAAACTGCGTGACAAGCCATCATCAAGCCGCCTCAAGTTCCGCCGGCCATCCGCTGATAATTGCGCAACACGCTTGGGGGTGACGCGCCTTGCGACAATCGCCAATTGGTCTGCCCTGCGAAACATCAAATTGGCATTCGCCTTGGCAAGCCGCTCCCCCAACTGAGACAATTGGTTTGATTGCCGGCGCACCTGATCGTTGAGCTGGCGTGGGCGCAGCACGGCACTCAGTCTGTCGAACCGAGCCCGTTTGGTAGCAAGCATCGCCTTCAATGCGAGGCCGTGGCGAGCCGAAGCCTGGTCGAACCGCTGCCTTGGAACTTCCAACACACGTTCCGGCGATGCGACCGCCCGGGAAAGCTGGCGAAGTGTATTGCGCCTGCCGTCGAGCATGCGCGTGGAAGCTCCAGCCAAGCGCGCCCCCGTTTGGCTGACTGCGGCCAACAGGTCCGCCCGCACCGGCACCGCCATTTCCGCCGCACCCGTGGGGGTGGGCGCGCGCACATCGGCGGCATAGTCTATCAATGTCCAGTCCGTTTCGTGACCAACGGCTGACACCAGAGGCAAGTGGCTCGCCGCAACAGCCCGAACCACCGCCTCCTCGTTAAATCCCCAAAGGTCCTCGAGACTACCGCCGCCCCGCGCGACGATAATGAGGTCAGGCCGATGATCCAGTGGTAGAGAGTTCAGACCCGCAATGCCATTGGCAACCTCGTGTCCGGACGTCTCCCCCTGCACCCGCACAGGCCAGACCGTGACCCGCACCGGAAACCGGTCTGCCAGGCGATGCAACACATCTCGGATCACTGCGCCGGTTGGCGAGGTCACCACGCCAATATGGCGCGGCATGTAGGGCAGCAATTGTTTGCGCTCTTCGGCAAACAAACCTTCCGCAGCCAGCTTGCGCTTTCGCTCTTCCAGCAGCGCCATCAAGGCACCGGCACCGGCGGGCTCGAGCCCGTCTATTACGATTTGATATTTGGATTGGCCAGGAAAGGTCGTCAGCTTGCCCGTGGCAATGACCTCCAACCCCTGCTCGGGTTGCACCTTCAACCTAGCGGCAACCCCCTTCCAAATGACACCGGCAATGACGGCACGATCGTCCTTCAAATCCAGATAGACATGTCCGGACCCGGGCCGGGACACGCGGCCAAGCTCACCGCGTACACGCACATTGCCAAACGTATCCTCAACGACCTTGCGGAGCGTTCCGGACAGCTCGGATACGGTGAATTCGGGTGCGTTGGTGGGCGAAGACGATTCGGGCATGACGCAATCTTAGAGAGCAAAGACGCCGGACGGAACTGCCAGCGAACGGAACCGCCTACCGGTCTGCCACCTAGCCGGTCGCTTTAGCGCCAGTTGTTTGGGCAGCCCGCTCTTCTGTCTTCTGGGCCCTCTTCTGGCGGATGGCCTTGGCACGTGATTTCGCCACTTTGCGCAGGTCCGCCTCCTCATCGTGCTCATCCATGATCTCGATGCCCAACAATGTTTCGAGCACATCTTCCATCGTGATCAGACCAGCAGTGCCGCCATATTCGTCTTCCACCAGCGCAATATGGGCATCGCGATCCATCAACATGTCGAACAATGTGTCCAAATCTATCTTCTCCGGCACGCGCAATAGGTCCCGGACATGCTCGGACACGGTGGACTTTTCGGCCCCTTTGAGTGCCGCCAGCAGCAAATCGCGGGTCAGCGCAAAGCCGTGGACTTCATCAATTGTTCCGCCGGTGACGAGCATGCGTGAGTAGGGAAAGCCTTCCCGATTCGCCACGATGGAGCCCACATCTGCACTCACTGGCAGATGTTCAATGACGGTGCGCGGCGTCATGACTTCGCTGGCGGCGATTTCCGGCAGGCGAAACAGGTTGGCGACAACACGGGTTTCATCCTCTTCAACAACACCCAGACTCTGCCCAGCGGTGGTGAGAGCGGCAATTTCTTCGCGGGAAACCTCCGATGCCACCTCACCACGTGTGAGAAGCCGCGTAATGGCTTGGCTCATCCAGACCAGTGGCAATTGAGCGATAATCAGCCATGGCAGCACACGCACGGCAAATGGCGCCAGGCCCCGCCAATAGGTGGCGCCCAGCGTCTTGGGTATGATTTCGGACAAAATGAGAATGCCCAGCGTTAGAAGCGCTGAGAATATGCCAACCCCGAAATCATCAAAGACCAGCGCGGCCTGCGCACCCGCCCCGGTGGCGCCCACAGTGTGGGCAATGGTGTTTAAGGAAAGAATGGCCGCCAGAGGTCGCTCAATGTCCGCCCGCAAACCACGTAATTTGTCGGCGAGCTTTGGCTTTTCCTCCTCAGCCGCCTCAACAAATGATGGCGTAATCGACAACAAAACCGCCTCAAGTATCGAACACAGGAACGACACACCGATGGCAAGCAGAACGAAAATGATGAGGAGCGTCATTTGGTGCCTTTCGCGGCGCGGTGGCGCCTGCGCTTCATATAGACCGGCTTGAGCCTACGCCAACTGCCCGGTGAGCAGCACGCGCCAGTTCAATGTCGCTGAAGTGCACATAAGCCAATCTCAATAGACCTGTCGAAGATGCCAGCCTACAGCTACAGCATGCCAGAAGCCGCCGCCCACCCGTCCGTCAAAGCCCATCCACCACGACCGAACATGGCTTGGACCGATTATGGGCTCTACGCAGCGGTCGTCATCGCATGGTCATTCTCCTGGTGGCCGCTGAAGGTTCAGGCTGAAAGTGGTGTGCCCGAGACCGCCTCTCTTGTTTGGCGCTTTATCGGCGCGGGGGCGCTAATGCTGATTTGGACGCTCATCAGCGGCAAGTCGATGCGGTTTGGCCTGCACCAACATCTGCGATTTGCCGCGCTGGGTATATTTCTGTTCTCGACCAATTTTCTATTGTTTTATCTCGCCGCAGACCAAGTGCCCTCTGGCCTGTTGTCGGTGGTGTTCTCTTTGGCCTCCATATTCAACTCGGTGCTCATGTTTGCGATCTACCGGGAACGCCCGTCACCCATGCTGTTGGTGGCCGGTGTGCTGGGCTTTAGCGGATTGGCGCTGCTCTTTTGGCCGCAGATTGCAGGGCAGAACTACTCCCTGGCCGTGCTGGGGGCGCTGGGGCTTTGCGTGGGCGGGACGCTCTGTTTTTGCACGGGCAACCTCATCTCAGCTGACACGCGCAAGCGCGGGGTTGAGCTATTGCCCATGACCAGTTGGGGCATGTTTTATGGAGCCTGCTGGGCGTCCTTCTTGACCATCGCAACCGGTCAAAGCTTCGGCTTTGAGATGACGAGCAGCTATGTTGGCAGCCTTCTGTTCCTGATCATCGTCTCATCGTTCATCGCCTTTGCTGCCTATCTCACTTTGCTCAACCGCATTGGTCCGGCAAGGGCTGGCTATGCAACGGTGTTGTTTCCCGTTCTCGCGCTCATCGTTTCCAGCTTCGTTGAGGATTACCGCTTCACACCCGTGGGCATGGCGGGGCTTGGGCTCGTACTTGCAGGCAATTGGTTGGTGCTGCGCCGTAAATAGTCGCGTGGACTTGTCGGTATCAGGGCTGTAAATCTGCTGCCAACAGGGAGATATGAGCATTATGGCCGCAATCACAAATATTGAAGATCTGCGCGTTCTGGCCGAGCGACGGGTGCCACGCATGTTCTATGACTATGCGGACACAGGCTCATGGACCCAAAGCACTTACATTGACAATGAAGCCGCCTTCGCACGCCAGAAGCTGCGCCAGCGTGTGGCCGTGAATATTGATGGCCGCTCGTTGAAAACACAGATGGTGGGCGAGGAGGTGACAATGCCGGTGGCGCTGGCTCCAGTCGGCCTGACGGGCATGCAGCACGCAGATGGTGAGATACTCGCTGCCCAGGCTGCCGAAGAGTTTGGCGTTCCCTTCACCCTCACCACCATGAGCGTTTGCTCAATCGAGGATGTTGCAGAGAACACGACCAAGCCCTTCTGGTTTCAGCTCTACGTCATGCGTGACCGGGGGTTCTCCAAAAGCCTGCTCGACCGTGCCAAAGCGGCGGGCTGCTCTGCGCTGGTGCTGACCCTTGATCTGCAGGTGCTCGGCCAACGTCACAAGGACATTAAAAACGGCCTTTCCACACCGCCAAAACCAACCTTGCCGGTGCTGATGAACCTGGCGACCAAACCACGCTGGTTATGGCACATGGCGCAAACGAAACGCCGCAGCTTTGGCAATATTGTCGGCCATGCCCCAGGCGTGACAAACATGACTTCGCTGAGCGAATGGACCCACAGCCAGTTTGACCAGTCACTGAATTGGGAAAGCGTTGAATGGATCAAGCAGAATTGGGATCGAAAGCTCATCCTCAAGGGCATCAATGATGTTGAGGACGCCAAGATAGCGGCGGACATAGGCGCTGATGCCATCATCGTTTCCAACCATGGTGGCCGCCAGTTGGACGGAGCGCTTGCCAGCTACGATGTGCTGGGCGCAATTGTTGACGCGGTGGGCGACCGCATCGAAGTTCATATGGATTCTGGCATTCGCTCCGGCCAAGATGTTTTAAAGGCCACAGCCATGGGTGCGAAAGGCACCTATATCGGGCGCAGCTACATTTATGGACTGGGCGCCATGGGTAAGCCGGGCGTGACCAAGGCTCTGGAGATCATCCACAAGGAGTTGGACATCACCATGGGGCTGTGTGGCGAAACGGATATTGAAAATGTTGGGAGACACAATCTCGTGCTGCCCGAGCACGGCCGCAACCACTAGATTGCAAGCTGTGTCTACGATGTTCCCGAACGGCGGCGACGCGGCTCTGCAGCGTTAAAAATGGCGGCAAGGCGCTTTGCTTCTGCAGCATCAAACGCCTTTTGCGCCCGGTCATGCTCACGAAGCTTTGCTTTCACCGTTCGCTCGACCCTTTTGTCCAGCGCCTTGCACGTGCGGGAAGGCGACAGCGCCTTGAGCGATCTTTCCATGTCGCGGGCAGACAGCTCGGCGATCCTTACATGGGTTCGCTCATGGGCGCGGGCATAGCGCTGCAGATTGTTGAAAGCCGCACGTAAGCCCGGCTCCGACCCCAAGCGGTTCTGCCAGCGCGGCAGGGTTATATTGGCTATGACCTGAAGGCGCGCCTGGGACACGCGGCAACCATTGTCATCTTCACGGAAGCTTATGTCGACAGGTTTGAAGCGAATAGCCGCAGATGCGAGGGCATGGCCTTGAGCAGGGCCCTTCAGCCTGATCTGGCGATCTAGCTCATCACCGGTGGAGCCTTCAAGGTCGTAATAGCCGGTCGATACCTGGCTGGTGGTGCAGGCGGTGAGCAGCAAGGCTGCCGATATCAGGGCCAGAGCTTTCATGTGTATATGTGCTCCTGCAAATGCGCGTCGTCTGCTATCAAAAAAGCGCGGCGGCAATGGAAAGTCCACTGGGTGACACGCAATTTAGTGTCGCTGGTGCAAGCATGCCACGATGCAAACACCGTTAGCACGAAGACACATTGGAGGACACCAAAACGCTTTTGCAGCCACACGTCTTGCGTTACGCCATGGAAATGAACGCACTGAATCGTCTTCCATCTACGTTCTTATCTGCTGCAATCGCGGGATTTGCGCTGGTGGCCTACTCTACAGCCCATGCGGAAGATAGTTCGCTGAAACCGGCGCCAGAAAGCGTGACCAGCCAATCTTTTGCCTCCTGCAGCTCAGCCTTTCACGCAGATCTCAGCCGCATCCATTTCACGCTCGCTGAGCCGTTGCGCGAAGCGGTTGTCGCAGGGCGTACTCGCGATAAGGCCCAGCCGCGAAACCTGACATTGCCAGTGCCTAGGGCAAAGCGCTCGAAACCCCTGGCGCAGGCGATCAACTACGCGTCGCGCTCTGCACGTTCGCAGGGGTCGGATAGTTGGTTGCGCTCAGATGGTGGACGCTGGCTCACCGACTCCATCTCCACGGGTCTTGAGCGCTATACTGGCCAGGATGACAGCCCCTTTCTGTGCACCGGCATGGAGGGCTATCTGGGCTATTTGCAGCCGCACCAGAAGAAGCTGACACGTATCAATGATACGCGTAAGGAACACATGGATGTAGCCTTGGCGGCCATGGACCCGGCCTTTGAGGCGGCATGGCTGGCCATGCGCCCGATCCCGCTTCCAAATTTCCGTCCGGAGACACCACTTGCGGACGAGCCAGCCACAGCTGTTTCACCGCTTGGCGATGAAGCATTGCGCACAGGCACCGTGGAGGGTCAACCGGTGCAAGACCTGGACGAAACAACCACCGGAACTGTGACAGAACCGCTGGACGATCCAGACCTGCCGCTTTTGACTGAGCCGGAGGGTCGTTTTGAGATCGCCGCCCTTAGTGATGTTGCCGGAGTGATACGCAAACTGCACGAGCGTCTGATGGAAACGGGGCATCTTGCAGCAGATGCGCCCTCGCCCTTGGCCGGCACGGGCTTTGACCCAGTGTCAATCATTGAAAATGCAAGATCCTGGGTCATCGGCAAGGCGCCTGCCATTGCCAACCCACTGGTGCGGGCACGCGTGCTGGCAGCCCTGTCATCCTATGAGGTTGCGGCAGTGATTGATGCCAATGCCTACGCGCTGCGGACAGTCGAAGATCGTATGGCAGGCACCTTCAGTGCCATTCGCTCGTCGCACGCGAAGCATTGCACCTGTCGTTAGCAAGGCCGAGATGTTGTTCCCGGCGGCCGCCAGTTAAGTTGCCGGATCAAACAGCACAACTGCCTTTGCGATATCTGGAGCCAGGGTGCGGTCCTCCAGCAAAGCAGGGCTTACCGAACGCACGTGCTGCACAAAAGACGAGGTGGATTCAGAGAACCCGGTCTCTCCAGCTTGTTCACTCAGCTCAACCGCTTGCGCGATGGTCAGTGCATGGATTGCGAGCACTGCTATAGCGTCATCCAATAGCTCGGATATTTTTCGGGCTGCCACGGTGCCCATGGTGTTGATGTCCTGATTGTTACCATTGGTCGGCACGCTTTGCATTGAAGCTGGCACCGCGCGCGACCGCATCTCAGCAATGAGTGCGCTGGCGGTAACCTGCGCGCCCATGAAGCCACTGTTCATGCCAGGCTCCCGTGGCTGCAGGAATGGCGGCAAATCTCCATTGAGTACGGGGTCAGTGATCCTGGCTATCTGGCGTTCGGCAATCACCGCCAGCGAAATCAACGGCGCGATGAGGGCGTCGCTGGCGAACCCAACATGCTGGCCGTAGAAATTACCGCCATGGAGCACGTAAGGTGCCTCGTCTATGAGCACCGGATTGTCGGTCACGGCGTCGACTTCCGCTTCGATGATCTGGTCATGCAGGTCGAGCATGTCGATGACAGCGCCAAACGCTTGAGGCAGGCAACGCAAGGTGTAGGGATCTTGCACAAAGCTGTCGTCCACACCGGTATTGGCGATTGGACAGGTTTGAACGCGCTCGCTTCCACGCAGCTTTTCTCGCAAAAGCTTGGCCGCCAGAATCTGCCCCTTGTGACCTCGAACCGCTTGAAGTCGAGGGTCATAGGCTTCCATGCGTGCGCCCATAATGTCGGCATATGCGGAAGCGCTGGAGATCAAACCGCTTGTGAGGGCACGGCAGCGCACCGCGTTGATGGTAGCAATGCCCGTCATGACGGATGTGCCATTTACAAGCGCAAGACCGGCCCGTGTTTCAAGTGCCAAAGGACGGAGTTGAAGTTCTTCCAACCCAACAGCGCCGCAGACCGAGGTTCCGTCACGCCGCAGGAACGCCCCTTCACCCATCAGGCAAAGTGCCAGATGAGCACTGGGCGTTAAGTCTCCACTGGCACCCACGGTGCCCTTTCTGGGAATTGAGGGGGCGAGGTCTGAGTTG
>JBCBZX010000451.1:0-1745 GCA_039815105.1 Pseudomonadota bacterium | reverse complement strand
ATAAGAGTTTTGGGAGAGCTGTAGCGAACCACCACCTCGTCCACATCACCAACAGGCAACGCGTAGCCGGTGCGTTGCAACAGCCCCGTCAGTTCCTGCAGCTCGGCCATCGGATGAAGGCGCATGGCTGCGCCTCCCTTTATGTCGGTTTCGCCCGCCAGCAATGAATGCCGCAACTCCCCCAACGTTCCGGCTCCGGGCAGTATTGCGAGCATCAGACCATCAGGTGCCAGTGCGCGTCGGAGTTGAACCAGAACGCCGGGTAGATCGTCCATCATGTGCAGGCAAAGGGGCGCAACGATGAGGTTGTATCGTCCCGGCTCCAGCGGCAGGGCGTCCGTTTGATCGTGCCCAACCAGAATATCCGGCTGGCCCACGCTTTCGAGGCGCTCAACCTCATTCACATTGGGCAAGGCCTTTAGCCCGCTGGCAGTGAGGCCCGTATGGCCAAAGAACTCCAGCGCACGGTCAAACTGCCGGCTAACCAGCGCCACCCGGTCTGTCAGATCTTCGGCAGCCCGTTGCAGCAGAAAGTCAGCCCCGTCCCCGGACACATGATGGGTGAAAGCCCGTTGTCGATGGGCGTGCATGCGGGCAGTGTTGAAAATTTTTGGGATGGCATTGGGGGATGGCTCGATCATGCCATGCCATATGGCTGCAACATGCGCTGGCGCAATAGCCAACACCATGTTTGGATGCGCTATGGTGACCAACACAATGCAAACCATGATTGAGAAGGCCAGTCGGCTGGCTCGACCCGCCCAGGACATGTTGGCTTCTGCTACGCGCTTGCTGGTGCCCCCCACATGCCTTGCCTGCGATGAAGTTACGGGTGCCGATGGCGGCGTCTGCGCGGATTGCTGGCAGGGTTTTCACTTCTTGGCCCCTCCGCTTTGCGCGGTGACGGGCGCTCCATTTGCCTATGATTTGGGGGCAAGCGCACTGTCTGCCGAGGCCATCGCCAATCCACCTGACTACGATCTGGCGCGGGCGGCAGTGCTCTACAATCCGCCAGCTCGACGTTTGGTCAGTCGGCTGAAATACTCAGATGACACGGCCCTGGCGCGCTGGATGGCCCAGTGGATGCAGCGCCCATTGCAGGACGCCCTGTCAGCTGGGTCGGTTACGAAGGACGCCAAGACCTTGATTGTACCCGTCCCGCTCCACAGACAAAGGCTCGCGCAGCGCCGGTACAATCAGTCCGCCGAACTTGCCCGGTCCATGGTCAAGGCTTCCACCTTGCCTGCCTCAAATGGACCCTTGGGCAAACCGGTGGCCAGTGATGGAGCGGTGGAATTGATATTTGATCCCGATTGCCTCATCCGCCACCGACCCACCTCCGCCCAGGTTGGGCTCGGGCAAACGGCGCGTCAACGCAATGTGTCCGGTGCCTTCCGGGTGCCCAAGGAGCGTCAATCCCAGATTTCAAGCCGATGTATCATTCTGGTGGACGATGTCTTGACCACCGGCGCAACGGTAAACGCCTGTGCTCGGGCTCTCAAACGCGCCGGTGCCGCCAAGGTGCTTGTGGTCACCTTTGCCCGTGTGCCCCATGGCGGGTTTGACGCCGCTCTTTAATATGGCCCGACGATGGCCGGTCCTGGACGCCGCTTGCACGATTGTGCGCCCCCTTGGCGGGCTGTGGATGCGTATCTGTGATAACGCAGTAACTTGGCATGGCCCCACGGCCTGCTTATATCCCGGCCTAACAGTTTCGTGTTTTGCAAGGAGCAGCCGCTATGTCT
>JBCBZX010000172.1:0-6481 GCA_039815105.1 Pseudomonadota bacterium | reverse complement strand
TGAGAATCGCGCTCGCTTGGCCGCCGAGGCTGCCATATCCAACCCGTTGCTCGATTCGTCTTCGATGAAAGGCGCGCGTGGTCTTTTGATCTCGATCACGGGTGGTGCTGACCTGACGCTGTTTGAAGTGGATGAAGCCGCATCGCGCATCCGCGAAGAGGTTGATGAAGACGCCAACATTATTCTCGGTGCCACCTTTGACGAGAGCCTTGATGGTGTCATCCGCGTGTCTGTTGTCGCGACTGGTGTTGAACGCAACGCTGCGGGCAAACCAATTGGTGCAACTGTTCAGGCCGTAGCGCCAGCCGCGGTGCCGCCTGCTAGTGCGCCTGCGGCTGCAAAACCTGTGCCCCACGCTCAGGTGCAGGCCCGCCAGAAAATTGAGCAGGAACTGGCGTTGCCAACCTCCGGCGCAGCGCCCCGCGCCGCTCAACAAGGCCCAAAGCGTGCCGCTTCTGATCCAGCCGTGACCATCAAGCCGATGCGACCTGCGGCCTCCGCTGCAGCTCCCTCCATCGAGAGCGATCTGGAAGCGGGCTTCCGCGCTGCGCTTGAAAGTGAAACGCAGGTGCCCAGCCAGCCATCTCCTGTGGCTCAAATGCAGACGCCTTCAGCGGCACCAAGAATGCCCCGGGTTGAAGAGTTCCCGCCGGTTGCTCAAGCAGAGATGGCAGCCCACCGTGCGCCCGAAGGTGTGTCACACGATGAGCGCACCGCCATGGGTCTGCTAAAGCGTTTGACCACCGGTCTAGTGGGGGAAAAAGCTGCTCTGACCGGTGGCGCGGTGCCTGAAGATCGGTTGGATTATCAGGCAGCGCCCCAGCCCCAGCAACAGGCCGCACCAGCTGTGGCTCCAGCACCAAGTGCAGGTGTGGTGCCGGGTGCGGAAGCCTATGCACCGCAGGCTCGTCGCCAACAGGCCCCGGTAACGGATAATTTCCAACCGCAACAAGCTGCGCTTGATGCCCATGGCCGTGTGGATCAGCGCCCAATGCATGATGAGGATCAGCTGGAAATTCCTGCTTTTCTGCGCCGCCAGGCTAACTGACTGTAACATGGCGTGATGGCGCAGGGCTATTTCGTGACCCACCGGCCACCACGGCTTTGTAACAAACTGTAATACAAACGCGTCGCGGGCTTTTCGCCTTGCGGCGTGTTTTTATAAGGTGCTGAATAAGCTTACAAAATCCAATCGCGAATTTTGTAACAGAGTTCGGTGAGTTATGGCCAAGAGTGAATTGCGAGTAGAGCTGCAGTCTTTTACCTGTTGGGCGGGGTTTAATAGGTTGGGGCGCAATGTCGCTTAGCATGTATCAGACTACAATCCGCCGCACAGTGGACATTGAAGGCACGGGTGTGCATTCCGGACAACCGGTTTCCATGTCGCTGGTGCCAGCTGATCCCGGCACTGGGATCGTCTTTCAACGCACGGATTTCACCGGCCATAAATCGGGTCTCATTCCTGCTATCAGTTCATCTGTTCAGGCCACAGCACTGTGTACGGTGGTGGCAAATGCCGATGGCGCTGTGGCGCAGACTATCGAACATATCATGGCGGCTCTGTCGGCACTGGATATCGACAATGTGATTGTGGAGCTCGACGGCGCTGAAGTCGCAGTCATGGATGGCTCTTCCAACGCGTTTGTTCAGGCGATTGATCGGGCCGGCGTTCGGGAATTGCCGGCTTTGCGCACATTTATTCGTGTGTTGCGGGATGTTCGCGTGGACAATGGCGCTGCATGGGCGGAGTTCACGCCGTCTGACAGCCGGTCATTTGACGTTGAGATCGAGTTTGCCGACCGGAGCATTGGGCGCCAGCGTGTGGCCATCGATCTGACACCCGACGTTTTCCGCAGGGAGATTTCATTCGCTCGCACATTTGGTTTCATGCGCGATGTCGAGCGTCTTTGGGCGGCGGGTTATGCGCTGGGTTCTTCGTTGGAAAATTCCGTCGTCATTTGTGACCAAACAGGTGTTGTGAACCCTGAGGGCCTGCGCCGCACAGATGAGTTTGCGCGGCACAAATTGCTCGACGCGATTGGTGATTTGTCGCTTGCCGGTGCACCGATCCTTGGCCAGTACCGGAGCCATCGCGGCGGGCACAAGCTCAACGCAGATGCCTTGACCGCCTTGTTTGCCGATGATGCCAACTATGAAATCGTCACTTTGGGCGCCGGTGTGCCGGCGGCAGCGCGGCGTGCGGACGTGGCATCTGCCGGTCAGTTGCTGCAAGAGACCGTCTGAACACGGACCGCAGAATTAAGCCTGCCGCAAAACCGGCTCAATGTTGCTGCATGGCGGCTTGGGATCGGCACGTAACTGCGCTAAGGGGACACTGAGAAGGTGGCTTGGCGCGTTAAACCTGGGCCGTATGGAGTTAAGGGTTGTGGAAATGTGGTTTGGATCTGTTCAGACTGGCCGAAAATTTGCAGCGCGTGCGAGCGCCTTATTGGTGTGTGCAGCTTTGCTTGCGGCGTGCGGCAATCGCGCTGATACGACCAATGAGTTCATCGACGATACAGAACCCGCAGATCGCCTCTATAATGAAGCCTTGGCCAATTTGAGTGTGAACCGCTCGGGCGCGGCCATCGATAAGTTTGAAGAGGTTGAGCGCCAGCATCCCTACTCAGAGTTTGGCCGCCGCGCGGCGGTGCTGAAAACATTCACGGCCTATCGGTCAGGCAAATATGAGGACGCCATTGCGTCTGGTGAGCGCTATGTGCAGCTCTATCCTTCGTCTGACGATGCGCCCTATGCGCTGTATTTGGTTGGCTTGTCCCATTGGCGCCAGATCCCCGATGTGACCCGGGACCAGGACGCGTCTCGCAAGACCTTGCGCGTTATGAACGATCTCATCGACCGATACCCTGAGAGCGAATTTGTGGCAGACGCAAAGACCAAAATCGTCTTTGCCAAGGATCAGATAGCCGGGCAGGAAATGTATGTCGGTCGATATTATCAGGAGCGACGTGAACATCTGGCCTCCATCAACAGGTTCAACACTGTGGTGCGGGAGTTGAACGACACCCGGCACGTTGAAGAGGCGTTGGCGCGGCTGACCGAGTCCTATTTCGCACTGGGCCTGAATGATGAGGCGCAGACGGCAGCTGCGATTCTCGGACATAACTTCCCAGATAGCCAATGGTATCAGGACAGTTTTGCATTGTTGCAAAGTGGCGGCCTGGAACCGCGTGAAAACAAAGGCTCCGCCTTGAGCCGTATTTTCCAGCGTCGGCAAGCGGCCTGATCTCGCATCGGGTTCTGTTTGACGCCACTGGTTTACAAGTTCACTTGTTTGTCAGCCTTGTCTCGACAGAGACGCGTTACCCTGTAAAACATTGTAGTCTGTTGGCTGCGACCCCTTCACATGGAGCTGCCGCCGCGCCAAATTGCGGCTTATGCTACAAGCCCTGTCCATCCGCGATATTGTTCTTATAGACCGCCTTGATATCGATTTGTCGGTCGGCCTGTCGGTACTCACCGGCGAGACCGGCGCGGGCAAGAGCATTCTTCTCGATGCCTTAGCCTTGGCGTTGGGGGCGAGAGGTGATGGCGGCCTCGTGCGTAAGGGGGTTCACCAGGGTCAGGTTCGGGCGGTGTTTGAATTGCCGCAGCCGCTTCCGACTGCTTTGAAGCATGTGCTCGACGATCAAGGTATCGAACATGAAGGTGAGTTGCTCCTGCGCCGTACCCAAAGCGCGGACGGGCGGACGCGGGCCAACGTGAATGATCAGCCGGTGAGTGTTGGCGCCTTGCGCGAGATCGGGCGTCATCTGGTGGAGATTCATGGCCAACATGATGACCGTGCGCTGGTTGAGCCGGACGCGCACCGCGCATTGTTGACCATTTTTGGCGGCCTGGAAGACAAGGCCGCGCAAGTTGCTGCAGCCTACGACGCGTTGCGCGGCGAAGAACGCAAAATGAAAAGCCTGACGGCTGAGGTGGCGAAAGCTGAGGCTGAGCGCGACTATTTGATCGCATCAGTTGAGGAGTTGACGGCGCTGTCTCCCGAGCCGGGCGAGGAGGAGGCCTTGGCCAGTCGTCGTGGGGCGATGATGGCGGCCGAAAAGATCGCATCAGAGTTGAAGGATGCAAGTGATGAATTGTTCGGCTCGTCGGGGCCAATGCCGGTTATCGGTCAGGTGATACGTCGGTTGGAGCGCAAAGCTGACACGATGCCCACCTATCTGCCGGCGGTGGTGGAGGCTCTGGATGCGGTGTTGAGACATCTGGACGAGGCTAACGCCAATCTCGACGGCGCTTTGCGCGAAACCGAGTTTAGCCCTCAGGAACTCGAGAGCGCAGAGGAGCGTCTGTTCGCCCTTCGTGCTGCGGCCCGGAAGTATTCGGTGGCGGTTGAAAATCTGCCCGACTTGGCCGTTCGCCTGGCCGATGATCTCGGTCAACTCAATGCCGGCACTGACCGACTCGCCCAGTTGCAGAGAAGCGTAGACGATGCGCGCTCACATTATGATGCGCTTGCAGCCGACCTTGCCGATCAGCGTGGCCATGCAGCTGCCGCTTTGTCAGAGGCGGTCATGGATGAGTTACCTGATTTGAAACTCGGTGACGCTCGATTCTTGGTGAAGATGGAAGCCAATCCAGAGCATCGGAGCGCGGATGGCATCGACAGTGCTGAGTTTTGGGTTCAAACCAACCCTGGAACCAATCCGGGCCCAATGATGAAGGTTGCGTCCGGCGGGGAGCTTTCCAGATTCCTGCTGGCCCTAAAGGTTGCTTTGGCAGACCGGGGGTCGGCCCCCACACTCGTGTTTGACGAGATAGACACTGGCGTTGGCGGCGCCGTGGCTGACGCCATTGGGGCACGGCTTGCTCGCTTGTCCCACCGTGTGCAGGTGCTATCCGTCACCCATGCGCCGCAGGTGGCCGCTAGGGCTGCGCAACACCTGCTCATCTCCAAATCACCTTCGGAGGAATCTGGTGTGGCCGGTACCCAGGTGGAACTGATGGATGATGCGCAGCGTCGCGAGGAGATTGCCCGCATGCTGTCGGGCGCTCTAATTACAGAAGAGGCGAGGGCGGCAGCGGACCGTCTTTTGGCTTCCTAGCACTTTCGAATTGCTGCGCCCTTTATCAGCGAATTTGGCTTGCAAGGGTCGCTGCGCACCATAAAACCAAGCCATGAGCAACGCCAAACGTCACAGCAGCAATCAATTGCGGCAGCGCCTGCCAGAAACGCTGACGGCTGACGAAGCCGCCAGGGAGTTGGAGGCGCTGGCTGTGGAGCTTTCGGTCTATGATGCGCAATATCATGGGGCCGACGCACCAACTGTTTCAGATGCCGTCTATGACGCCTTGAAGCGGCGAAACCTGGCACTTGAGCAGCGATTTCCTCAGCTCGTTCGGAAGGATTCGCCTTCACATCGTGTCGGTTACACGCCTCTGGAAAAATTTGAACAGCTGCGCCACGCACAGCCTATGCTGTCGCTCAAGAATGCAATGGACGACGATGAAGTGGCTGAATTTGTGCGTTCTGTGCGCAAATTTCTCGGTACGCCGGAAGACGTGACTGTGGCATTCACTGCCGAGCCAAAGATCGACGGCGCATCTTTGTCCCTGAGGTATGAGAATGGCAAGCTGGTGTCCGCAGCCACACGGGGCGATGGTGCGGTGGGCGAAAATGTCACAGAAAACGCCCGCACCATTCCCGACGTGCCGCAGGTGTTGCATGGTGAGAATGTGCCGGCGGTGGTGGAAGTGCGCGGCGAAGTTTACATGTCTCATGCCGACTTTCAGGCCCTGAACGAACGGCAGCTGGCCGCGGGGGCGCAACCGTTCGCCAACCCTCGCAATGCCGCTGCAGGCAGTTTGCGGCAACTGGACTGCGCCATCACGGCGCGCAGGCCGTTGCGCTACTTCGCCTATGCGTGGGGCGAAATGTCGAATCTACCTTCCGATAGCCAGATGGACATGCTTGCCGTGTTTGAGGCTTGGGGTTTCCGGGTCAATCCGCTGACGGTGCGCTGCGAGACCACCGCCGCGCTGATAGAGCATTACCACAAAATCAGCGATCAGCGGGCAGCGCTCGGTTATGACATTGATGGTGTGGTCTACAAGGTGGACGAGCTCGCCTTACAGGACAGGCTCGGCGCTCGCTCCAATTCCCCCAGATGGGCCGTGGCCCACAAGTTCCCTGCAGAATTGGCGACAACGGTTTTGCGCGATATCGAAATTCAGGTTGGACGCACCGGTGCGCTGAGCCCGGTCGCGCGGCTGGAGCCGGTGACTGTTGGTGGTGTGGTTGTGTCAAACGCAACGCTTCACAATGAGGACTACATTGCAGGCGTGGGCAATGATGGTGACCAGATCCGCGATGGTAAGGATCTGCGGATTGGTGACACGGTGACGGTCTATAGGGCGGGGGATGTGATCCCCAAAGTGCTGGATGTGGATTTGAGGCGACGACGGCCGCCTGCACGTTCTCCACAAGAGCGTCGTCGACTACTTGATACAAGGCAGC
>JBCBZX010000262.1:0-4318 GCA_039815105.1 Pseudomonadota bacterium | reverse complement strand
GTTGTTATTGTTCTTCTCCGAGGCGTAGCCGGGCCCTGGCCAGAGCAGCTCCAGTCCGGCATCGCCCATCGTCATCGACCAGCCTTGTTCGACGGGCTCGGGCTCGTAGCCGAGCTCACGCACCTACCTTCTTGCTCGTCCCACGATTGGATCTTGGGTCAGCCTGGTAGATCAGGCCCTTGCGACCCGCTGGAAAGAGCTTACGTTTCAGACCGCAGGATCAACCGGGGAGCCGAAGCCGTGCAGCCATCCGGTTGCGGATCTGGATGGAGATGCGGCGGCCATCGGAGCATTGTTTCCGCATGTCGACAGAATTATCAGCCTCGTTCCGCCGCAACATATTTACGGCTTTATTTACACGGTGCGTCTGCCCCAATTGTTCGAATTGGAGTTTCTAGACGCACGGGCCTTCGGACCAGCAAAGCTAGCGCAGGCCCTGGGCGAAGGGGCACTGCTGGTGGCAACACCCCATCTCTGGCGCTTCGCGCTGACCAGCCTGGGGCGATTTCCCACGGGAACGGTGGGCCTGTCGTCGACGGCACCCATGCCAGCCGAATTGCACAATTCGTTGCAGGCAAGTGGCCTTGCCAGACTTGTGGAGGTGTATGGCTCGTCGGAGACAAACGGGATCGGCTGGCGCGAGGACCCTGACAGCTTTTTTGAGCTCTTTGAGTGGTGGGCGACCAACCAAGCCAATGGGCAGCTGGAAAGACGCCTACCCGACGGATCTACCCAAACACACCCCTTCATCGACCGGTTGGAAATTGGCGGGCCGCGCCATATCAAACCGGTGGGAAGGGTCGACAAGGCCATACAAATTGGCGGTTTGAACGTGTTCCCAGCCCGTGTGCGTGACGCTATAACGAGTGTGGAAGGAGTGCGTGAGGCCGCCGTAAGACCTTTCCACACCGGCAGCAGCGAAACGCAGCGGCTTAAGGCCTTCATCGTGCCGCATGCCGAAGCTGACGGCGGCAGTCTTGAGGGGCAAATCCGGGCGGCGCTCGCCGCCACCCTGGCAGCCTACGAGATACCGGTACAGTTTACAGTCGGCGAAGACCTGCCCAGGGACGACCAAGGCAAATTGTGCGATTGGCAACCCATCGCTGCCCCCGAACATGCGCCGGTTTGAACCGGACCGAACAGCCGCTAATGGGCCGGGTCCAATTCCACCAGCTCTTCAAGCACTGGGGTTGCGGCGACGGCAAACTCACGTTGAGCGATGGCCATCCTGCGCCGCAGTTCCAGCTCCTCGAGGGCGAGTTGAGCGGTCGAACTATTTGCAGTTGTGCTGATGTCACACGCCAGATCGTCACCAACATCATAGCCTTCCAGGAACGCCAACACCTCCGCCACATTGTTGCACTGAACACCCACAAATCGATCGGGATGCTGCGCGGATTTTTGGAAACACTTCACTTCCACCACATAGCCACCTTTTGGGCGCCGATGAACAGCAACCTCAAACCAGAGCTCTGGCCCCAGGCGGTGGCTTGTCTCACTGGCAAGCTCCTCACCGTGGAACCTCAAAGGTGGTTTTCCACTGCGTTTCACAACTGTGTAGTCTGATGAAATCGTCATAATGGGCTCCGCCGCTGCGCCGAAGCACAATCTCAGACAAACCCGAACATTCGCTTAACGTGAGATATTCATGGGAAAATCGGCCTGTTCTAACCCATAAACCTAAGAAAATGAGATTTTAACGCTTTGGTATCCGAGGCCGTTTTAGACTTTCACTCTGATTAGGGGAGATACTTCATGGAATGTCGCAACTCGGCCGATGCGCTGCCAGGACGGTCGGCGCTCACATCATATTTAAGCAATTCCATGCCCGAGGCAGCTGCCCGTGGCCGCAAAATTGCACTCGCCATATTCGACATCGACAATATGCGCCACATCAATGAGGAGTTGGGTGTCAACGGCGGTGACTTGGTGATTAGCGAGGTTGCCAGCCGTCTGAAGTCCGCCGTGCGGGGCAATGATTTCATAAGTCGGTTTGGCGGACACAAGTTCGCACTGGTGATTTTCTACAATGATATGGGCCGAGTGACGGAGACGCTGGACAAGGCCATGAACGCCTGTTCCGCCCCGATGACGGTTGGTGACCGCGTCATGTCAGCTTCAATCTCGGTGGGGTGCTCGGTCTTTCCCGAATGCTCGAACAGGGTGGAAGAAGTCATCTCCATGGCAGACCAGGCCACAATGCGCGCCAGGGCCGCAGGCGGCGGACAGTCTGTACTGTTCGACCATTCCATGCGCAAAGACCTAGATCAGCGCAAATGGGTGGACAGCCATTTGATCGATGCGATGACAAACGACAAAATCCGCCCCTTCTTCCAGCCTCTCATCGACATAAAGCAGGCAAAAGTTGTTGGCTTTGAAGTTCTGGCGCGGTGGGTCTGCGACGACACAACCGTTTTCCCTGATCAATTCATCGCAGCTGCCGAGCGCTCTGGGCAGATATGCCCCATGACGTTTCATCTTCTCAACAGAACCTGCGAGTTCGCAACCAAATTGGGAGGCGACCACACATATGCGATCAATCTGTCGCCGGTGCATTTGCGGAGCCCCGATGAGGCCGACAAGATCATCGAACTGATCAACAGCCATGGCCTGGGGCTGGACCGCTTTGAGTTCGAGGTCACCGAAAATGTGGTCATTGACGATATGAAGACTGCGGCTGAATTTCTTGGCCGTTTGCGCCAGGCGGGCGCCAGCATCGGCCTTGACGACTTTGGAGCCGGATATTCCTCCCTTCAGTATATTCGCGGCCTGCCTTTTGACAAAATCAAGATTGACCGAGCCTACATCACCGACATCAACAAAAATGATGGCTCGACCATTGTGAACGCGATCATCAGCCTGTCGCGGGCTCTAGGCTTCAAAGTGACTGCGGAAGGCATTGAAGACTATGAAACAGCCGACCTGCTTGATGCTTTGGACTGTGACAGAGGTCAGGGTTGGCTTTGGTCAAAGGCTGTGCCTGCAGAAGAAGTGTCGGGGAAATTGGCAGAGCTTGACGTCACACTGCGCGAGCATCAGGCTACGAATGCCGCGCCCCCAATGGCTGAGATTGACCTCGACAATCTGCCCGACATGCCGGAAGAATTTCTCGAATATGCCTGATTAGGGCGATCGCAATCGCATTCGATTTATGAGGCTGGCGACTATGACGCCCGTCGCGACAAGGCAAACCAATATGGTCGAGATCGCGTTGATCTCAGGCGTTACGCCCAGTCGCACCTGGCTGTAGATGCGCATGGGCAATGTGGTGGCGCCAGGGCCCGACACGAAACTGGCAATCACCAGATCATCAAGTGACAGCGTGAAGGCCAGCACCCAACCTGACAGAATGGCCGGCCAAATGATTGGCAGCGTGATTTTGAAGAACACGCGGACCGGCGGGCAGCCCAGATCCATCGCCGCCTCTTCCAGCGATCGGTCAAAATCCTGCAGCCGCGCCCTTACCACAACCGCCACATAACACATGGCAAATGTGGTATGAGCCAGTGTTACAGTCAGCAAACCCCGGTCCACTGCCAAGGCGACAAACAGCAACAGCAGCGACAGCCCAGTGATCACTTCCGGCATGACCAATGGCGCAAAAATCATGCCCTGAAACAGGCCGCGTCCACGGAAACCACCGGCGCGAACCAATGCCATTGCCGCCAGCGTTCCCAGAACAACCGCCAAGGTAGCCGCGACAAAGCCAACCCTAAGCGTGACCCATGCGGCCTCCAGCAATTGCTCATTTCCCAGCAACTCCCGATACCACCGCATAGAAAACCCGCTCCACACGGTCACCAGTTTACCGTCGTTGAACGAGTAGATCACCAGCACAATTATGGGCAGATAGAGCATAGACAAGCCCAGAGTGATTGCGGTGATATCAAGCCTTGACCAGCTGCGCATCAGGTCCTCGCGGCACGCTGTTCAGCGCGAAACTGAGCGTTCTGAAAGATGGCAATCGGCACCACCAAGGCCAATAGCAGAACTATGGCAACTGCGGATGCAACCGGCCAATCGCGATTGTTGAAGAATTCCTGCCAGATGGTTTTACCCAGCATAAGGGAGTTCTTACCGCCCAAAAGGTCGGGAATCACAAACTCACCAAGCGCTGGAATGAACACCAGCAGAGAGCCTGCGATGATGCCGGGCATGGCAAGCGGCACTATGATTTTCCAGAAGCGCTGAAACGCAGTGGCGCCCAGATCTGCCGCCGCCTCCACGAGCGTTCCATCGATCTTGTCCAGCACGGCGAACAAGGGCAGCACCATAAATGGCAAATAGCTGTAGACGATACCGATATAGACGGCGGTCT
>JBCBZX010000039.1:0-14751 GCA_039815105.1 Pseudomonadota bacterium | reverse complement strand
GTGGTTTTACTCCAAACGGCTCCATCTACTTCAGGAATCAATGCTGTAAGACCCTGATGGTCAATGCAGCTCCCCCGGGTGGCGCCGCCTCGCTGTCGCCCTGTGGGGGCACCCTGATCGATACCTAGAGATTACAACTGTCTCAGACTAGACGTCAAACTAGAAATCTTTAAACATTCCCAGGAGAATCGATTCACTAACTGTGCCTTCATTGAAAGATTGGGGCATTTCAGGATAGGGTTCAAAATTCTGAGTATCACCGTCGGCTTTTACATCTGGGACGATAGGCGCGACGATTCGGCCGTTTAAAAGTGCGTTGAAATCTAATTCCTGAAACCACCGGTGGTCTTTTATGTCCTTGACTCCGCCTTTGAGGTTTCCCAGTCGTCTAGACCTGGACACATCACAAAAACAAACGAAACGAAATGGAACGAGCGCATAGCGGATGAGCCTCAAGCATTTCCCCCTTTCTTTTTCTTCTCATTTCCAGCATCCAACGCGCCTCCACCAATTCCATCCCTAGGGTTCCATACCGGTCAGAAGTAAGCAGCTTCTTCACCAAGTTTTTGGCATCTGCCCCGATGTGCGATGGAAACCCAAACTTGCCGCTTAGAATTTTCCTATAGGTCGAAAATGGAGTATCGTCCAAAAATGGCGGATATCCCGAGAGCATTTCGTAAATCAAGACTCCTAGGGCCCAATAGTCTACACCCTTTCCATGCCCTTTAGACTGGAGAACTTCGGGCGCGATGTACTCTGGCGTACCGCACAGCGTCCACGTACGATCAGGAACACGTTTCGCAAAGCCAAAGTCAGCCATCCGTATGTACCCCTTTCTGCTTGGTGCAAAGATATCGTCATAGTAAGCTCTCTCTATTTTCAGTGCAAGTATCTACTTGATCACAATTTACAATCTCTGGGTAGGAGGAGAACAAACCTGTCTAGCAGAAGATTTTCCGGCTTCAAATCACGATATATAATATCCTTTGAATGTAGATACTGAAACGCAAGCACTATGGACCCAGCGTAGAACCTTGAAGTTGGTTCGGAAAACCGATTGACTCGGCGTAGGTAAGTAAAAAGCTCCCCTCCAGGAATATACTCCATGAGAAGATACAAATGACCTTTGTCTTTAAAGCTTGCGACGAGATTAACGACGAAGGGATGCTGAATTTCGTGTACCCCCCTTGCATGCCGCCGAGATGGTTCCCTTCGACCCACTCGTAGGGGAATTTCGGGTGCATTATGCTGGCTTTTTCGACCCCGGTTTTGGCCATGATGCGGCCGGCGGAAGGGGCAGTCGCGCGGTTTTGGAAGTGCGGAGCCACGAAGTGCCTTTCATTCTTGAGCATGGCCAATTGGTGGGCTCTCTGGTGTACGAACGAATGGCGGAGCGGCCGGCAGCACTTTATGGTTCAGATCTCAAATCCAATTATCAGGCCCAGGGTTTGAAGCTGTCCAAACATTTTGTGGATGGCTGACAGAGCACCAATCACCGGCGTTTTGCTGGCAGCAGGGCAGGCCAAACGCATGGCCGGCGCCAGCAAGGTCCTGGCCGTATTTGATGGGCTCCCTTTGGTGAGGCGCCAAGCCGAAAGGCTGTTGGCCAGCCGCTGCTCCGAGATTATCGTCGTAACCGGTCATCAGAGCGAACGGGTGCGCGACGCGCTAACCGGTTTGTCGCTGACCATTGTGCTCAATGAACGCTTTGAGAGCGGAATGGGCAGCAGCATTTCTGCGGCCGCGCAAGCCGTGCAAGACAATGCTATTCTGCTGACCTTCGCGGACATGCCCGGTCTGACGACAGACCATTTCGACCAGGTTCTAAGCGCATGGGATGGTGAGGGTATTTTGCGCGGTGCGAATCGAGATATTCCTGGACACCCGATCCTCTTTCCACCTCGGCATATACCACACTTGCGCTCGCTGAGCGGAGACCAGGGTGCCAAGATGCTGGCGCGGGGTGCTGCGCTGCTGGACATCGGCCCTGCTGCTCTGTTTGACGTCGACACCCCGGAGGCGGTTGCACAAGCCGGAGGCCAGCCAGCTTGACGCTTTTGTGGTACCAAAGCGCATCATGCCACGAGCCTGTGGTCCCAAAACAAAATCAATTGAGTGCTTTGGGGCCAATGGCATTTGACAGCCGACCTGCACAGGCGCATGCCAAGTGCTCAGCTTGTTTGCTTTGCGTGTGCCACATCGGGTGTTGCCTCCTCTATGCCAAATGGGGGCCGGAGCCAGCCCGACCCGGCACAAATGTCGCAATGTGCAGGTGTGCTGAATTGAACGGGGATAGGAACGCCGAGTAAGGCGACAATGTAAGGCCGCAGATGTACGTCTATCTGCCCATTGCGGAAATGTCGGTGAACATTTTTGTTCTGCTCGCCATGGGCGGCGCGGTGGGTTTCCTGTCCGGCATGTTTGGCGTGGGGGGCGGTTTTCTGATGACCCCGCTGCTGATCTTCTACAACATTCCGCCGGCCGTGGCCGTGGCCACTGAAGCCGCCCAGGTTGCGGCGTCGTCTTTCTCTGGCACGCTTGCCAATTTGCGGCGACAAACAGTCGATATAAAACTGGGGCTTGTGCTGCTGTGCGGAGGCTTGGTGGGGTCCACCATCGGCGTTCAACTGTTCCGCATTTTGCGGGCATCGGGCCAACTCGATCTTGTCATCTCAATTCTTTACGTGGTGTTTCTCGGCGGCATCGGCACGTTGATGCTGATTGAGAGCCTGAATGCCATTCGCCGCGTCAAAACAACGGGCGGCGGCGGCGATGCCCGCAAGCCCGGCGATCACAACTGGATTCACGGCCTTCCGCTCAAGATCAAGTTCAAGCGATCACGCTTATATTTGTCGGCGATACCGGTTCTGGCACTCGGTGCGCTTGTTGGTATTCTTGCATCAATCATGGGTGTAGGCGGCGGCTTCATCATGGTTCCGGCCATGATCTACCTGCTGAAAGTGCCCACCAATGTTGTGATTGGAACATCACTTTTTCAGATTATGTTCGTAACGGCATACACCACTGTCATCCAGGCTCATACCAATCAGACGGTGGACATTATTCTGGGATTGACGTTGATCATTGGCGGCGTCGTGGGCGCTCAGATCGGCGTGCGCGTGGGGCAGAAATTGCGCGGCGAGCAATTACGCGCGCTGCTTGCCCTGATCGTGTTGGCAGTGTGCGCACGATTGTTGATTGATCTGGTGCTGACACCAGACGAACTTTACTCCATTCAAAGCGCTGTGGGCGGGGGGCATTGATATGCGCAATTTGCTTTCAATCGGCCTCATCGCGTTTGCATTCTTGGCCTCGCCTGCGAAGGCTGAAGAGGTGCATATCGGTCTTGGGCGTGATGAGATTGCCATCGGATCGGACTTCAACGGCACAGACCTGACCATTTTTGGTTCTGTTGAGGGCGGCCTCGCACGTTTCGGCGACACCCAGCATTACGATGTGGTGGTCGAACTTCAGGGCCCAAGCGAGATGTCCGAAGTGCGCCTGAAAGAGCGTGTCTTTGGCATCTGGGTCAACACTCAGGGTCGCCGCGTGCAGGCGGCTCCCGGCTCTTATTCGCTCTCCACCACGCGCCCGCTGGATGAGGTCGCCAACGAAGTCACGTTTCGCGGCCTTGGTATTGGGCTACCATCCCTGCCCATCGCCATCCAGAACAGCGATGAAGAGTTTCGCGAGGCATTCAAGCGGCTGAAACTCGATAAAGGCCTTTACGTGCAGAATGTCGGTGCCATCGGCTTTCTTACCCCGGTTTTGTTTAAGGCGCGGGTCGAGATCCCAGCCAATGTTCCCATCGGCACCCACATAGTTCGGGGGTATCTATTTAAGGATGGCGCTTTGCTCGACACCGCCTCGACGGAGTTTTCAGTCAGCAAATCCGGCTTTGAGGCCTTCACATACAATGCCGCACAGAATTACGGGCTTTATTACGGTTTGGTGTGTGTTGCACTGGCCATGTTTGCGGGTTGGCTCGCCAGTGTTATCTTTCGCAAGAAATGACTGACCAGAAAATTACATCTGATAGACAAATGCGGGCCGCAGGCTGGGTGCTGGCCGTTGGCGGGTTGATACCCTTTTGGGCGTTGGCGCTTTTCCTGTTTGCAGCGGACAGTGGTGAGCTCTATGAGAGGCTCGCCCTCGTGGGATATGGGGCCACCATTCTGGCGTTTCTGGGCGGCATTCGTTGGGGTGTTGCGATTGCCACTGAAACCGATGGGACCGACGGCATCCGCACCAGGCCACGCAGCGATGGGCGGGTTGTGCTCGCACTCTCCGTTCTGCCATCGTTAGCCGGCTGGCTCACCCTCCTGATGCCGGCCTTCACCGCCATAATGGTGCTTATCTTCTGTTTCGTCCTACAATGGGTCTGGGACAGTTTGAGCGTGCGAAGTGGCTCGCTGCCCAAATGGTTCGGCTCGCTGAGATCGGTGATAACCGCCGGCGCTGTGTTGGCCCTGATTATCGGCGCAATTGGCGTGAGTTAAGCGAAATCGCCCCGCGCCAACATGACCCGTGAAAACGCGGTGTAGAAAACGATGGCCGCAAAGACCCAAGCGATGGGCGCAAACCATTGAGGAAACACGCACCACAGGCAAAACACGGTGATGGTTTCCGTCGCCTCCGCAAGTCCGGTGGTATAGAATAGCGACTTGGCGCCGCGCGGACTTTCAGTGAATTTGCGCTTTTCCGCCATGATGGCATAGGCCAGAAAGCTGGCACCATTGACGTAGAAACTTAGCAGCAGCACCGCCCCCGGAACCGCATTGGAAGCCGGGTCTGCAATGATGAATGCCAGCGGTATCAAGCCGTAAAATGCAAAATCGAGCGTGATGTCGAGAAACCCGCCAAAGTCCGACGCGCCATTACCGGCCCGGGCCACCGCGCCATCCAATGCATCGGCGACGCGGGACACCAAGATCAGCACCAATCCCAACCAAAGGAAGCCATAGGCAATTAGAGCTGCGGCAGCCACACCCAGCGCGAAGCCTGTGAGCGTAACGCCATTGGCCGTTGCGCCGGCATTTGCGAGGGTTTGCGCAATCTTGTCCACGGGGGGATCGATGTATTGGCGTGCCCAACCATCAAGCATTTCGGTCTCCGATGTTGTCGCGCTTGGCGTGTCTGGTGCAGGCGGCTATATCTGGGTGCAACAGCAACTACCAGACAAGCTTTCGCGACTTCGTCATGTACCAACAGACCACGCAATCCATCCGCGTCTCGGTGCGGCCATATTTTCTGGAAGATGAGAGCGATCCTTCCGAAAACCATTACTTCTGGGCTTACAATGTGGTGGTGCACAATCAGAGCTCTCAAACGGTTCAACTGATGAGCCGCTATTGGAACATCACCGATGCCAACGGCCAGGTCGAAGAAGTCGCGGGCGCAGGCGTGGTGGGTGAGCAGCCGGTTCTCGAGCCCGGCGAAACATTTGAATACACATCCGGGTGCCCGCTGGGGTCACCATCAGGTATGATGCACGGCCACTACCGCATGCGTGCAGAGGACGGACAGGAGTTTGAAGTCGACATTCCGGCCTTTTCGCTTGATCTGCCGGACAGCCGACCGATCCTGAATTGAACCTCATCGCCGGCGGGGCCTTCGCGTGACAATTGATCTAAGGCCAATTTTGGCCGTGTTGGGTGTGTTGCTGTCCACCCTTGGCATCGCAATGCTGGTGCCCGCCACGATCGATTGGTCAAAGGCCAATGCGGACTGGCAAATTTTTGCGACAACCTGTGTGCTCACCACCGGCACTGGTGGCGTTCTGTTTTTGGCAAATCGCGGAATCCGGGGCGCTTTAAGCACACGGCAGGCGCTGGTGATGACTGCTGCGGCCTGGACGACGCTGGCCGCATTTGGTGCTCTTCCATACTTTTTCTCAGGCGTTGTGCCGGGCTATACCGACGCTTTTTTTGAAAGCATGTCTGCCCTCACCACCACAGGCGCAACCGTGATCGTGGGGCTGGAACAGGCGCCGCCCGGCATCTTGATGTGGCGGGCGATCCAGCAATGGCTTGGGGGGCTGGGTATCATCGTTATGGCGGTGGCGGTGCTGCCCATGCTCCAGATCGGCGGGATGCAATTGTTCAAGGCCGAGGCATTTGACACGGCTGAAAAAATTCTCCCCAAAGCAACGCAGATCTCCGGATCACTCACCGCGGTCTTTGTCGGCTTCACCATTGCGTGCGCATTTGCCTATCTTTTGGCGGGCATGAGCCCGCTCGACGCATTCGCCCATGCCATGACAACCGTCGCGACAGGCGGGCACTCCACCCACGACGCATCCATCGCCTGGTTTGACAGCGCCCAAATAGAGGTGATTGCCATCCTATTCATGCTTGCGGGCGCCATTCCCTTTATTTTGTATGTACAGGCGGTGCAGGGCAGCCTGACCGGACTGTTGAAAGACCAGCAGGTCCGCCTGTTTCTCATACTGGTGGCTGTGTTCACGCTCATTGCGTACGCCATGGCCGTCGCAGCGGCGGAGCCCGAGGGGACACGAACCTTTGTCACCGCTGCGTTCAATGTGACATCGATTATCACGGGAACCGGATATGCCTCCACGGACTATGGCGCTTGGGGGCCGGGTGCGGTGGCGTTCTTTTTCATCATCATGTTTATCGGAGGATGTGCCGGATCGACATCCTGCGGGATCAAGATCTTCCGATTTCAGGTGCTTTTTCAGATTATCCGTCAGCATCTGCACGAGATGATCTATCCTAACGGCATCTATGTAAAGCGCTTCAACGGGCGGCCCATAACGGATGATGCCGCGACCGCCGTCTTGTCGTTTTTCTTTCTGTATTTCCTTTGCTTCATGGTTCTTGCGGCGGCACTGAACCTGACAGGCCTGGATCTGGTTACGGCTTATTCCGGTGCCGGCTCTGCAATCTCCAATGTTGGCCCTGGCCTTGGTGACATAATCGGGCCAACAGGAACCTACGAACCGCTGAACGCCACAGCCAAGTGGCTACTGGCCATCGGTATGTTGGTGGGTCGGCTGGAGCTGTTCACGATATTGGTGTTGTTCATTCCGCGGTTCTGGCGAATGTAGACGCCCTATTCCGCCGGCTCTGGCGCGCTATTGCGCTTACCGTCACGCGAGTTGCGACTGCCAAAGATCAACCGGAAGAAGCGTTGTATGTCATCGCCAATACCCACAAGGCTGGGCACCAGAAACAGCACAAGAACCGTGGCAAGAGCCAGACCGAAAACCATTGTAATTGCCATGGGCAGTAGAAACTGCGCCTGCAGACTCTTTTCATACAGGAGTGGCAGCAGACCGCCGATTGTGGTCAAGGAGGTCAACAGAACCGCCCTGAACCTGTCTTGGCTGGCTCCGATGGCGGCGTCCTCAACGCTGTCACCCTCCTCAATTCGCTCGTCGAGCCTTGAGACCAGAATGATGGAATCGTTCACGAGAATGCCGGAAAGCCCCAGGAGACCTATGAGCGACAAAATCGTCAGGTTTTGACCCATCACATAGTGTCCGACCACAGCCCCCACTATGCCAAATGGAATGATCAGCATAACAGCGAAGGGTCTGTAATAGCTTGAGAAGACCCAAGCCAGGATGATGTAGATCACCGCAAGCGCCACCAATGTGCCGGTGCCCAGATCTGCGAAAGCCACGCGGCGCTCCTCAGCTCGACCGCTGTACCGATAGTCCACTCCGGCTGCAGCAACCACTTGGTTCAATCCCGCAGCTTCAAGAGAGGCTTGCGCCTGGGCAACCGTTTGCACGTCCGTGTCTATGCTCGCCTGCACGTTTGCGACGGTTTTGCCATCCACGCGCTCGACAGCTGCAAAACCTTGCCGTTCCCGGGGCTCTACGACTTCAAGCAATGGAACGAATTCGCCGCCGGCGGTCCGCAACTCGAAGGTTTGCAGGTTCGCAGTACCGCGATTGCGGGTTTCGGCGATAACACGAATGGCCACCTCGCTTTCACCTCGGGCGAAACGGCGGGGAATGGTGCCTTCATAGGTGTTGCGCAATTGACGACCGACATCTTCAATCGAAAAGCCCAACGCTTCGCCTCGCGGTGTCAGTTCAAATACCAGCTCGGGATTTCCGAAGGGAAGATTATCCCTTGCGCCCGACACGCCATCAAGGCTGGAAACCAGCTCCAGAACCTGCTCGGCGGCCGACTTGAGGTCGTCAACATTTGAACCCTGCAACTCGATATCCACATCGCTGCCCGGCGGCCCGGCCCGGGGTGCGCGAATGGAGAGCCGACGCACGCCTTCCGGGCTGGGGAGGCCCGCCCGCCACGCGTTGAGAATGTCACTGGTTCGCACTGTGCGCTCTTCGGATGAGGTCAATTGAACCGATATGCTCGCCACATTGTCACCGGCACGACGACCATCCGTGCCCAGGGATGTGAACGTGGAATGCACGAGCTTTTCACCCTCTGGCTGTATGGCTGCAACCGCGGCGTCGAGGCTGTCGAGCACTGCAAACAGCGCTTCCACCTGCCGCGCCTCGGGCGTTCCGGCGTAAAACACGATCCTGCCATTGAGGTTCTCAGCTTCTGGCGACGGGAAGAACACGAATCCCACCTTCTCACCCCGCACCAGACCGACGGCGCCCACGAGCACCGCTCCGATACACAGTGCAACCGTGACATATCGGAACGTGTAGCTGAGCTTGACCAAAGCGCGGAACGGACCATCTCGCAGCTTGTTGAACCCAGTGTCAAACAGACGCCTAAGCCCACGCGCTTCGCCCACGACCTGGGTGTTCTGTCGGCCGGTAAACAGAGCTCTGAAGACCGCCCTGATGAGGGCAATGATGGCCTCCAAGATCGTTCCGACAATGAAACCAATGACGGCCACTGACAGTGAAAGCACCACAGGCCCCAGGCGTTCGTTCACACTGACGGCGCTTGCCTGCCAACCGCTGACAACGTCCATCATCTGTTGCATTGCAGCAGGCAAAGCAAAGCCAGCGTCACGGGTCAGAAGAGATAGGCAGAAGACCGCAATTGCTAATGCAAACACGAATTGGCGCAGGAAGCTCCAGCGCCGCGACTTTCTAGGCTCAAGGCCATGGGCCAAATGGCCCGGTAGGATGAGGAAGCATTCCACAAGACTGGCAATGATGACGGCCATAACCACCAAGGGCAAAACGCCCATGATCTGCCCGACCGTGTCGCCGATCAGCAGGATGGGAGCAAAGGCGGCCAGCGTGGTGAGCATGGCTGCGATCACAGGTGTAATCATTCGGCCAGCACCATTTATGGCCGCTTCAACTGGGGCGTCACCCATGGCAAAGCGCGTGGCCGTGTGTTCCCCCACCACGATGGCATCGTCAACGATGATGCCCAACGTCATGATAAGCGCAAACAGCGAAATCATATTGATCGTCTGACCCGTGATAAACATCAGGCCCAAAGTTGCCATCATGGCCACTGGTATGCCGGCAGCCACCCAAAACGCGATACGCGCGTTCAGGAAAACGAACAGCACACCCACCACAATTGCCAGGCCCATAAGTCCGTTCTCGATGAGCAGCCATATGCGCTCGGACAGGCGATCGGCGGTCACTTCATATTGCACGACCCGCAAACCGGCTGGCAGATTGCCTTCTATTTCTTCTAGGTAAGACGACAGGATTCCCGCGGTTTTCAAAGTGTCAGCGGTCGGCGCACGCTCGACCGTGAGTTCGATGGCGCGATGCTTGCCTGAAAAGGCGATTTTACCGTCCTTGTCGAAGGTGTTTTCAATGGTGGCGATATCGCTCAAGCGGACCGCTTCGCCGGATGCAAACGCCTTCACCTTTACATCACCGAGCCGTCTGGGTGTCTCCACATCGGATGCTGCGCGCAGTTGGCGCTCAAAGTTGCCGTCCAGCTTGCCGGAGGGTTGATCGCGGGAATTCCCTGCAATCGCCCGGGAAATGTCTTCAACAGACAGATTGAGCCGGCGTAACTCCCGTTCCGGCACGGTGACTCGCAACTCCTCATCCCGCAGACCGGTGAAAGACACTTTATCGATGCCTCGTTCGATCAGATCATCGCGTATCTGGCGTGCATAAAAGGCTAGGGTTTGCTCCGGCACATCACCGGACAGCGCGATTTTGGCCACCCGGTCAAAGAACTGGCGGTAGCTCACCTTGGGCGTATCCGCATCTTCTGGCAGATTGGTGATCGCCGATACTGCGGCATCCACATCGCCCTTGGCGCTGAGCATATCGGTACCGGGCTCAAACTCTATAAAGATCGAGCCATTGCCTTCGCGCCCATAGGACTGGACCTTTTTTACGCCATCGATGAAGCGCACTTCCGGCTCGATAATCTCCAGAATATTGGCAGCAACATCTTCCGCGCTGGCGCCTGACCATGCTGTCGAGACTGTCACCGTTTGGGTGGCGATTGTCGGAAAGAACTGGGTGTTGATCCTCGCCAGAGCATACAACCCAAACAGGACCATAAGCACCATCAGCAAGTTGGCGGCATTGCGGTGGCGCGCGAAGGTCTCCACCAATGGGCCGAGCACCCCGCCGCTGGTCGTCGGTTTTGAGTTGGTTTGGATGGCCATTTACTGCGCCCTCGAGCGCTGGCCGCCCTGGCCATTGCCTCCACGTTCGCCGTTACCTGCTCTTTGGCCGCCTTCGCCCGATCGTTGGCCCTCGGGGCGACCGTCGGTGGCGGCCCGATTGCCGCGCCTGCTTCTCTGCTCGACGACTGGCTCATCGGCCGTGCGCACCTGCGTTCCATCCGAAATTTGCGCCAAGCGGGTGTTCAGAACGCGTTCACCATCGGTCAACTTGCCGCGCACCACCGCCGCATCACCATCATAGGCCAGCACATCAACGTCGCGTCTTTGTAGCGCTCCATCGACGATGGCATAGACATGATCGCCATTGTAAAGCGCGGTTTCAGGCAGTCGAACGGTCTGTTCAAACACTTGGTCCGGAACCTCAATGGCAACAAAGGCACCAGGTCTGAGGGTCACGTCGCCCTGCCCGGCCTCCAAAGTGGCATAGACTTCCACACCGCCTCTTTCCGATGTGATCTGGGCGCCCGTGCGCGCGATCTCGCCATCAAACACATAGTCGCGCCCGCCAACATTCCACAGGGCGCGGACCGGACGTCCGATCAGTCCTGCATTGCTGGAAACAAGACGCCCATACTGGCTGTCTGACAAGGTGAAACGCGCTTCCATTTCCGAATCATCGTAAAGCGACACAAGAACATCCGAGGCGGTGGCACTTCGCCCCACTTCAGCATTTGAACCACTGACGACCCCCGAGAACGGGGCGGTGAGGCGCGTATTCTCAAGCGCCCTCTCAGCTTGCGCGACGCGCCATTTCAAACGCTCCCCCTGGGCCTCTAATTGGGCAACGCCCGCCTGCTCGACTTCCAAATTGCTCAGCCGTTGTGTGAGAGCCAAATCCCGTTCGGTGACAGCCGTTCGACGGCTTTCCAACTCGCGCGCGGTCAAGGTTCCTCTGTCGGCCAGATCCTCGGCGCGGGTCAGATCGTCCTGCGCCAGAGTCAATTGCTGCCTTGTCCCTTCAATCTGCGCTTGAGCACCGGCTATGCGCGCCTGCTTTTCAGCCAATTTGGCACGGGCTTCAGCCAGATTAGCTCGTGCCTCCGCCACGGCGCCTTCATATTCGAAGACATCGATCTCAACCAAAACCACACCGGCATCAACGCGTTGGCCCGCTTGAAGATTCGGATATACCGACGTGATTTCGCCCGGTGACAACGCACGAAGCTCAACATCACGGGCGGCGGTCACTGTGCCAAAAACTGAAAAAACCGGCTGGTTGTCCTGCACCACAACATCGGTCGCCTCGACAGTGAAAACAGTTTGAAATACGGGGCGAGCCCTGGGCTCCGGTGCAGACGCGATGATGCCCCGCATGAAGTAAACTGACGCCGCCAGCACCAGCACAACCAGCACGATCTGGATAAGGCTTCGGCTCACCACCCAGACCAGTCCCACCGCCGCTCCTGCGCCTTGGCCTTTGCGCACGGCTATCAGGTCCGGCTCCGTTTCCGGTGCCAAATGGGAAGCGGAGGTGGCCGGCACCTCCGCTCCGGATTTCGCCGGCTTGGTCAGGTCTTCCTTAGGGGTTTTTTCCAGCATCTGTGTTGATCCAGTCCACTGCTCCGCCTCAGTAGATAGCCTTTGTGGACGGCACAGCAAGTTACAGATTGGAAATCTATGCTCCTAACCGGCCACTTCGAACTCGTAGGATTTGGCGCAAAACTCGCATTGGGCGGCAATGCGCCCATCCACGGCAATCTCCCGCTTTTCGGCATCATCCATTCGGTCGATCACCGTGGCCAGGCGCTCGCGGCTGCAACTGCACCGGTCAAGCACTGGCACCGGCTCGAAGACCCGCGTATCGTACTGGTTGAACAAGCGCAAAAGCAGGCGCTCTGACGTGATGCCGGGGTCGAGTAATTCATCGTCCTCGACGGTGCCCATTAGGGCTTGCACTTCAACCCAGGCATCATCTTCATCGCCGTCTTCAACATCGGGTGCGCCATCGCCGCCATGGAGGTCCCGCAGGCGCATGCGCTCCTCGGATTCTGGCAAAAATTGCGCCATCAGCCCGCCAACGCGCCAGACGGGTTGCCCCCCATCTGCACCATAGAGCTGCCCGACAGCCAGACGCACGACGGTGGGTATCTGCTCGGATTGGCGGAAATACCGATCGGCGATCTCCTCAAGGCCCACCCCGTCGAGTTGCACAATCCCCTGATAACGCTGCATATCGGCGCCCTGATCAATGGTCATCACCAAAATGCCATCACCAAGCAAGTCCTTGGGCTCAGCAGCATTGTCAGCCTGAGCCTGCGCCAGGCGCTCTTCGTCGAACCGGGCATAGGCGCGAATGTCGGAGGGTGTCCGAAACTCGACAACCATAATGTCCAGCGGTCCGTCGGACTGGGTTTGTAAAATGAACTTTCCGTCGAACTTCAAAGTCGTGCCAAGCAAAGCCGTTAGGGCAACAGCCTCACCCGCGCCCGGTTGATCGCATCGGGATATCCATGGCGACGCACAATCGCATCGAACTCGCTGGAAAGGGTCACGGCCTTGCCACGCACATCCAAGCCTTCAACGGCAAACGGCAAAACCCGGTTGGCGCTGTGGTGAGCGCCAGAGCCCTCGCGAGCTTGGCGCATGTCATCGCCGCCCACCGTTTGGGACTGGGCGACTTCCAGATTTTCGCTTGTCATCGTCTTCGTCCTATATCGCCGTCCCGACGATTATTTGCAGGTGAAAGTCTCCTAATTAGGAAGCACCTCGGCCGGCTGCAAGGCGCGGGCTGGCACGCGCTTTATTGCGGGGACATGGCGTGGGTCAGAACCGCCTTTTGCGCGTGAAGGCGATTTTCCGCTTCATCAAACACAACCGATTGCGGGCCATCCATCACACTATCGGTCACCTCTTCATTCCGGTGGGCCGGCAGGCAATGCAGAAAGATCGCATCGGCATTGGCTTTGGCCATAAGCTCATCATTGACTTGGAAGGGCGCGAAGACATTGTGGCCGCGACCATCGCCATCCTCATGCATGGAAACCCATGTATCGGTGACGATGGCATCAGCCCCTGCGACAGCACTCTCGGCGTCGTTGAAGGTCTGAATATCAGCCCCGGCGGCCATGGCCGGCTTGAGAAAACGCGGGTCGGCGGGGTGCTCGGATGGCGTTCCAATACGCAGCTTGAAGCCAAACGCGACCGCCGCTTCCATGAAGGAGTTGAGCACATTGTTCTGCGGTCCAACCCACGCGACCGTGCGGCCCTCCAGCGCCCCCCAACGCTCGCGCATGGTCAGCATATCTGCCATAATCTGGCAGGGGTGCGTGTCATCTGTCAGACCATTTATGACGGGTACAGAGGCGTATTTGGCCAGCTCGGTAAGTCGATCATGGGCGCCGGTGCGGATCATGATGGCATCTACATAACGCGACAGCACGCGGGCTGTATCGGCGATGGTCTCGCCCCGGCCCAACTGCGTATCCCCAGGCGACAGGATTAGCGTTTCACCGCCAAGCTGGCGCATACCCACATCAAACGACACACGGGTGCGGGTTGAGGGCTTGTCAAATATCATGGCCAGAACTTTGCCACGCAGGGGACCATCGGCGAAGCGCCCTTCATGCGTCGCCTTCATGGCCGTTGCCTCATCGAGCATGGCCGTGAGCTGGGCGGAAGAAAAATCCGATAGATCGAGAAAATGGTGAGGGTTCATGGCGCGATGTCCATCCAAAACTTGAAAGAGGGGTTGTTCAGGTAGGTACCTGCACCTGGGCGAAAGCGCGGTCGACACGTGCCATGGCTTCGTCGATCTCTTCATCACTGACGTTCAGTGGCGGCAGGATGCGGATCACATTGCCACCGGCAGGAATGGTGATCAGACGCTCGCCATGCATGGCCGACACAAGATCGCCGGCCGGAATTTTGCACTTCAAACCCGACAGCAACCCTTCACCATGCACGGCCTCCACAAGGTCTGGATAGGTATCAACGATTTGCGCCATACGCTGGCGGAGTCGGCTGGCCCGGCGCCGTACCTGCTCCAGAAACCCGTCTTCCAGCACGACATCGAGAACGGCATTGCCAACCGCCATGGCCATGTGATTGCCGCCAAAAGTGGTGCCGTGGGTGCCGGGAACCATGGGGGCGGCGACTAGATGATTGGCACACAGTTTGGGGGCAAATCTCCTGTAACTTGGGAGACGGAAGCAGATTTGAGCCATTTTGACCGTCTTT